>NZ_JBJIAB010000015.1:0-114631 GCF_045310795.1 Candidatus Clostridium helianthi | reverse complement strand
CTTCACTTCTTATTTTTTCCATATAAAATTTTATTTAATCACTAAACCAAGCCGTCGCTTTTAGCGATTTAGTTCTTTTTGTAAATTATGAATCAATAAAATTAAATAGCAAATTGTAAAATCGTATTATTCAGAGATTGAATTTGCGATTTTTTTACTTCGCAATACTAAAATAGAATGCATGAAGAGGAGTATATTAAGATGATTAGAAATTATCTATATATACTCCGTTTATTTTTGTCTAGGAAACTATAAAACCTTTTGAATTTTAAAGCTGATTATATCAATGGTTAAAAGGTATGCTTTTTAACATTACTATTATCAAATTTCTATATATTTCTACCCATCATTTCTGCTTGAACGATATAATTAGTAGATAAGACATCTCCTCTATTTAATACGCCTGGAACAACTAGCGTTCCAACATCTGTCCATTGTTGGTAAGCATTGATTCGCTTATATGTGCTGATAATACCATCAAATGCAGATTCATCCTTTTCTTCTCCGCAAACTATAAGCATGCTTTCTTTAATGTTTATTTTCTTTTTTCCAATGATAAATGAATACAATTTATCTATTACTCCCTTGAGATTAGAAGGGAATGTATACCAATATAATGGAGTTGCAAAAACAATCACATCTGCTTTTTCTATTTCAGGAGCGATAGCGTTAAAGTCATCATCAAATGAGCAAGGAGTTCCTTTACTGAAGCAAGTATCACAGGCAATACATCCTTTTATATTTTTCTTTCCAACTTCATATTTGACTACTTCATGACCTGATTGTATTGCTCCTTTAATAAATGCTTCAGATAATAGATAACTATTACCACCAACTCTTGCACTACCAATCAACACTAAAATATTTTTTTTCATAATTAACCACCCTTTCAAAATTAATGCTATTGACAACAATCAAAGTATAATTTAGAATTTTGTGTTAGTAAAGTACGCACATAAAGGTAATGTACTAACCTGGAGGGAAGTGTAAAGATGTCTATAGAAGACTGTTTTTTAACTGGTGTAGATATAAAAGATACTGATTTTGGATATACATTATCCATTATAAATGGTAAATATAAAATGATTATTATGTATTGGCTTGCTGAATATAAAGAAGTTATGAGGTTTAATGAGCTACAAAGAGCCATTGGAACAATCTCTTGCAAAACTTTAAGTAAAACGCTTAAAGAAATGGAGGATGCACAATTAATAATACGTGAAGAATATCCTCAGATTCCACCAAAGGTTGAATATAGTTTGTCTGAACGCGGAAAATCACTGATTCCTATTTTAGATTTGATGTGTGCTTGGGGTGGGGAAAATCGTATATAGGCATTTATTTGATGTATAATTTTCTGATGCATAAGGGCAATAGTGAAGGCATATGGATTGAAACAGAATGCATTCTAATAGATCAATACAATAAGCAAAAGAATAATAGTATAAATTTTAAAAACTATGTTATAATGTAGATTTAAAAAAATAGTAGCTAAGATTTGCGGTGATGGGCTACTATTTTTTTTATGTTTAAAATAAGTAATACAATAAAAGTTAATAGGGCAATTAAATTTATTCATTAAAACATACGTTTAATGCTAAAATATTGAATTTTATCTGATATAGTGTAGAACTTAAAAACATAGATTTAACAGGAATAAGACTACCAGAATAACTAGATAAAAGGGATGAAGAATACAAAGAGTTTAGATATGCATTACTTTTTAAATTTTATGTAGCAGTTGTTTTGTTTTAAAAATAAAATATTTATTTAGCATAAACTTTTTTTTATAAAGACATAATAAAATTATATAATAAATGGCAAGGAGGATTTAAATGGAAGCATTTAAGAGAATAGTAAGTATAGCTTTACTTGCAATTATATTGGTTATAATGCTTGGAAATAACTCATATATGACTACAAATGCCAGCACAAACTATCGTCAAGGCTCTCCTGTTAGAGTAGGCTTATTTACAAGAGATCTTAATGATGATTACATTGTACTCCTTCGCAAAAATTTTGAAGATATTCAAAAGAATAATCCAGGAGAAGTTTCATTCTCTTTTTATAATGCCAATTTTAATCAATCAACACAAAACACAGATATTGAAAATGCACTTCACAAGGGTATTGATCTTATATTATTAGATATGGTTAATCTACTTGAAATACGAGAAATGATTAACAGGATTTCACAATTTAACATCCCAGTAGTAGTTTTTAATAGAGTGCCATTTTCAATGGAGGCAATTAAATCATATAAAAAAGCTTTTTATGTAGGAACAGATTCAGCACAAGGCGGTACTTTACAAGGGAAAATGATTGTTGATGCTTGGAAAAATCATAAACAATTAATTGATAAAAATAAAGATGACGCATTACAATACGTATTACTCGTTGGTGAAAAACTTAATAAAACCTCCATTGATAGGTCAGCATACTCTGTTTCAACTATTAACGAAGCTTTTATAAAAACCGAACAACTTGCATCGCCTATTTTGAATTGGGATGCAGCGTCTGCTAAAGACGCCGTTGATGCATTGTTTTTGAGATTTGGTAACAAAATAGAAGCGATAATTTCAAATGATGACTCTATGGCAATTGGCGCTGTTCAAGCGTTGCAAAAATATGGCTACAATACTGGAAATAAATCTCAGTCGATCATAGTTGTTGGTCTAGATGGAGTATCTGAAGCTAAAGAACTAGTTTCAAAAGGCTTTATGTTGGGTACTGCTTCACAAGAAACGGCTGATATGACTAATACAATATATACCGTAGAATGAATTTAGTTAAAGATAGAAATCCTCTTGAAGGGGTATCCTATAAATCAGATGAAACAGGAGTGGCAGTTTTACTTCCATATGAGCCATATATCGGGCCAATGTTTCAATAATAATTAATTTCCAATAATTATAAATTTGTTTTTTCCCTTTTGTCATTCTAATGAAATAATTACATAAGTAAAAGTTTTTGCATTACTTAAGACTAGCTTCTTTAAGTAGTATTGTACACACAGATTTCTAAAGATAAATTATCATTCAATATCAAATTTAATTTAGATTTGATAACAAATCTTATAAAAGATGGGATTATAGAAAAACATATTTTTACTAAAGGTGAAATTGAAATAGGTATACATTATTTTAACTTAGACATTTACTTAGGTTTTATTCTTGACTTGAAGTTAACATTAGGTGATATAATATCAAGTAAATAGGTTAATATAACCAATATATTTATGGAATTGCGAGAAAGGCGATGATAATATGGTAAATGTTACGCTAGGAAGAACTGGGATAGTAGTAAATAGAAATGGATTTGGTGCTCTCCCTGTTCAGCGTGTCTCTAACGAAGAAGCAGTAAAATTGTTGAGGAAAGCTTACGATAATGGGATTAATTTTTTTGACTCAGCAAGAAGTTACACTGACAGCGAGTATAAAATTGGTCTTGCTTTAAGTGATGTTAGGGATAAAATAATTATTGCAACGAAAACACCATCAACTACTGTTGAAGGTTTTTGGAGTGATTTAGAAAAGAGTCTTGCTATGCTTAAAACAGATTATATAGATATTTATCAGTTCCATAATCCAAGTTTCTGTCCTAAACCTAATGATGGGACAGGTCTATATGAGGCTATGCTAGAAGCAAAAAAACAAGGAAAGATTCGTTTCATAGGAATTACAAATCATAGATTACCAGTAGCTATAGAAGCTGTTGAATCAGGTCTTTATGATACATTACAGTTCCCATTTAGCTATCTTGCTGATAAAAAGGATGAGGATCTAGTAAATTTATGTAAAGAGAAGAATGTTGGCTATATCTGCATGAAGGCATTATCAGGTGGGCTTATAACAAGAAGTGATGCAGCTTACGCATACCTTTATCAATTTGATAATACTTTACCTATCTGGGGAGTTCAAAGAGAAAATGAATTAGATGAATTTATATCATATATAGACAATCCTCCTGCAATGACAGAGGAAATTAAAGAATTTATTGAAAATGAGAGAAAAGAGCTTGTAGGTGAGTTTTGTCGTGGTTGCGGATATTGCATGCCATGTCCAGCAGGAATAGAAATTAATAATTGTGCAAGAATGTCCTTACTTCTTCGTAGATCTCCAACTGAGGGGCATCTTTCAGAGGAAGGCCAAGCTAAAATGAAAAAGATTGAAGATTGTATAGAGTGTGGTAACTGTAAGGCTCATTGCCCTTACGGCCTTGATACTCCAAATCTTTTAAAAAGAAACTATGAGGATTATAAAACCTTTCTAAAAAATATAGGTTAAGTAATAAAATATATCTATAGTGAATATTGAGAATAAATAGAGTACATTTCTGATTTAAAGAAAGTGGACTCTATTTATTTTTCTATTTTTATAGATTTTCTACATAGCTTTTTAGCATATCTATAAAGACCAATGTTCCTTTTGAGGGTATTATACCTTTTTGCATTACATATGAAAATGGGCGAGTGTAAGTTTGTTTGGTTTTTAAGGTGGAAATTTCATTATTTTTTAAAGAATTCTCAATTACAAGTGAAGAAATAAAAGTTATTCCTAAATTGTTTTTAACAGCTTCTTTTACAGAGTAATTGCTTCCAAAAACAATGATATTTTTAGCATTAATATTATTATTTGATAAGAAGAGATTCAAATATTGCCTAGTACCAGAGCCTATCTCTCTACTAATCCAAGTCTGATTTTGCAGATCCTCAGCTGAAAAATAGTTATTAACTAAGTAGTGATTGTACGGAACAGCAACTTCCATTTTGTCAGTATAAAATTTTTCAATAGTAAAGTGGGAAGGAGGAACAGTACCTTCAACTAGAGCAATGTCAACTTGAAAATTCTTAACTTTTTCACATATGTTATGTGTGTTTTCAATTGTCACTTCTAATTCTAACTCAGGATAGGCTTTTGCAAATTTTCCTAAAAAGGCTGGTAGTAAGTATTCTCCTATAGTAAAACTAGCCCCTATATGCAGTTGACCTTTTACAACATCCCCATAACCTAATAGATCGTTTTTTGTATCATTTAGTAGCTTAATCATTTGTTTTGAACGCTCATAGAGTAAATATCCAGATTGAGTTATATTTATATTTTTCTGCTTTATTGAACGTTGAATTAAAGTTGTATTAAAATACTCCTCAAGGTGCTTAATATGCAAACTTACACTAGGTTGTGAGAGATTAATGGATTCAGCAGCTTTTGTAAAGTTTTTATATTCAACAACTGCTATAAAAGTTTTTAATTCATCAAGCATGGGATCATCCTTTCTTAACCATTAATATTCTTAATCATTATTATATAATATATATATTTTACTTATGATTATACACCTAATATACTAAAAATAGAAAAAGAAGTACTTCATATTCAGATAAATATTTTAGAAGGTGATATGAATGAGTTTAAATATAATTAAAGATAGGAAATTATCAAGAGGAATGTATAAGGTTTTAGAAGTTTTACCAGGAGTTATAATATGTACAATAATCGCATTTATCGCAAAGTATTTAAGTAATTATGTACCTAGCATAGGGGCAGCATCTCTAGCAATATTCATTGGGATGGCAGCAGGAAATACATTTTGCAATAGAAAAATATATGAAAAGGGATCAAAATTCGCAGAAAGTGAACTATTGTCATATTCTATAGTTCTGTTAGGCGGAACATTGGGAATTCAAACTATATTAAAATTAGGTTTTTCAGGAATATCATTTATAGTATTTCAAATGAGTATTACTATAGCACTTGTAATCTTAATTGGGAAAAAGCTTAAATTCTCAGAGAACTTTAGTTTTTTAATGGCAAGTGGAAATGCAGTTTGTGGATCTTCAGCTATAGCAGCTACTGCACCAGTAATAGGAGCAGGGGATAGTGAAAAAGGCATAGCAATAACTATAGTAAATGTTACAGGAACAGTATTGATGCTTGTTCTTCCATTTATAGCTAAAGTGATATTTTCATTAGAAACAATAAAAACCTCCGCTTTAATAGGAGGAATACTTCAATCTGTAGGACAAGTTGTTGGTAGTGCAAGTCTAGTAAATGAACAAGTTAAGGATTTATCTACAATATTTAAAATAGTAAGAATAATATTTTTAGTTGTTGTTGTGTTAATATTAGGAAAAATGAAAAATAAATCTGGTAGAGTAGAAAGCGGAAAATTAAATTCAAAAATAAAAATACCTTGGTATGTATTGGCCTTTTTCCTTATGTGCTTAGCATTTACTGCTGGAGTCTTTCCAATGAATATTTCTAATATATTTAAATTAATAAGTAGCAACTTTGAAGTAATTGCTCTTGCTGGAATAGGGATGAGAGTGAATTTTAGACAGCTTATAAAAATAGGAAAGAAAGCTGCACTTTATGCCTTAGCAATTGCCTTAATCCAAATAGTTTTAGCAATTTCACTTATCACAATATTTTTATAAAATGCTATTCTTTAATATGGTGTTGAAAAGTAGCATTATAAAAATTATAGGTGGGACTTCCCACCTGTGATACTCAATATAAGAACATTGTTTATAAGTTTCTGTGAAAATTTCTTTTTAAAATATATTCTACAGTGGCAAATACTGCAACCAATATTAAACATTCAAATTCTAATAGGGCAGTGCTTATAGAATAATTTAATATTAGAAATATTATAGCAAGTATCAATGTGCATGCTCCTGAAATACTCCATATTAAACCACATTTTTTATTAGTCAAAGCTAATGTTTCTGAATCTTTAGAAAAAGAAGTCTTTTTATCATCTGAAAAGCCAGTAAAAAGCATTGCCATAGGCATAATTAAATCCAATATATTGCCTATTTTTTTATATAAATTGCATTGATATAAATGCCCTACGAAAATCATTATTACAGGAATACCTATGTTGCAAGTCAATGTTAATATATTCATATGAAACCTCCACATATCTTTTTTGCTAATTCATAAATTAATATTTTATATTAATTCCCATCTACCTTAGCTATTCTGGTCATATCTTCAAATAATATCTTTTCATCTATTGGACCTATTAACGTCTTCACCCTTGCAGAAGCTACAGCACCTCTAAAACTTCCTATTGAGTAAGATTTTATTCTACTATAATATTGATTTCCCGCTTCTATAGCTCTTTCCTTCAATTCAGGATCATTAGGAGATTTACTCAATTCTAAAAGAAGTTTATAATAAATCTTTTTATAAGGATTAGATTCCCACATAGTAAAAACTACTTGAAATATAACAACTGCAATAGTTGCAATACATGCTATTAATACTTGTATTCCCATATATACTCTCCATTCTATAAACACGAAATAATTAACTATTGTTCATTAGATTACAATTTTTTAACAACACTTATTATAACATAATTTACAAAATATCACACATAATATAGGGCTCCACAATGATATTCAAACTTATAAAATTTCAATATCGCTGGTATTCAGGAAGTTGAAACAGTAGATATGTATTGTTATCAATATGGAACCCTATAGTTCTCGATTTTATGAATGTTTTTCGTTACTTTGAACCATTTAGTATAATTTTACTTATATATTTTATTGCAACAACATTAAACCTATTCACCTATTTCTTTAAATTTCTATAGGGAACATTAATATGCTCAAAATAAATTTTTCGATTTATAACACGATTTAAGCGCTTATTCTATAATATATAATATAGTGTAGTTGAAATATTATTTCTCCTTATTAAATAAATTTCACGACAAACTTAGAATGATTTATTAATTTTAGTAAATCATTCTTATTTTAATTCCTGAAGCATATGGCCTGAGAGATTAACATACAATAATTACAAAACAAATATTATTTTATAATTATTATATTACAATTAAGTTCGCACGATTTAATCTTTGTTAAGTACTCAATTTACTAGAATTTTAAGATGAGTTCATTATTTCAACATACATACTGAATGATTTCCAATGCAAGCAACTAAATAACAAGAATTATATTAATTTTATTCTTATTGTAAATAATACTATTCATAATATAGATGAACAATTTAAGGATTTGATTTATACTTTGCGGCAAAATACCATATTAGAAAGCAGAAACATTTTTATGCAGCAGGCATTGAAAATGAGCTGTTAAAAGATCTTAATTGTAGGTTGTTCAACTAATGCTTGTGAAGTGAGAGTCCAAAATTTTCTTTTGGGTTCTCGAACTTCCTCAGCGAATGTAATGAGTCGAGCTTCCCTAGGAAATTGGGAGCAAGCATTAGTTGGTGCAACCTGCAATTTAGCACTTTCAGCGAAATTTTCATAGTCCTGTGAAATAATAATGTTTTAACTTTCGGTAGGTTATTGCATAAGTCTAAGTTATATATTGTTTATCTATATAGATAAACAATATATAACTTAGACTTATTAGATGAACATATTTACAAAGTTGCTAAAACTTTAAGCTCATATCTTCACAAGAAATCATAAATATATTTGTGAAGAAAACATTTGAAAATGAGCTGTTAAAGGTTCTTAGCTGTAGGTTGTTCCATTTTAGCTTGTCAAACTGAAAGTTGGAGCATGCTAAAGTGGCTACAACCTGCTGCTTACAACCTTCATCGATATTTTCATAGCTTTTCGGAATCAAAATATTTATGATTTCGGTAAGTTATCACATAAGTCTAGTTTTAAAGTTGGACATCTATATAGATAAGCCAATTATAAGTTAGATTTATACTATGAAATATATCCCAACTAGAAATGGGTAATATATTTTTGTGGAATGTTTCATTGGTAATTTTGATGGATGTGATTCTTTGGCTATAAGTTGTTCCAAATGTGCTAGTTCAAAAAGTGAGAATCGAAATTTTATATTTCGTTCTTCGAACTTTCTCTGTGAGCGCTTGTTCTTTGAGGCTAGCACTTTGGGTGCAACTTTATCGCCTTAGAATCACCCATCATAATTACCTAGAAACTGGAACAAAAGTATGTTATTCATTTCGGCGAGTTATATGCATAAGTTCAGGTCTTAGTTGGGTTATCTATATGAATACATTTACAAAGTTTATATCGTCACTAGAAATCATAAATATATTTGTGGAGAAAACATTTGAAAATGAGCTGTTAAAGGTTCTTAGCTGTAGGCTGTTCCATTTTAGCTTGTGAAGTGAGAGTCCAAAATTTTATTTTGGGTTGTCGAACTTCCTCAGGGAATGTAATGAGTCGAGCTTCCCTAGGAAAGTTGGAGCATGCTAAAGTGGATGCAACCTGCCGCTTAGAACCTTCAGCGATATTTTCATAGTTTTTCGGAATCAAAATATTTATGATTTCGGTAAGTTACCACATAAATTTGGGGTATCTATAATTAACCTATTGTTTTTTAGGATGAAACTTAATTGAACTTGTTTTTATCGGTAAATAATGTTTATTTGAAGCAATAGGAAATTCTGAATCTTTATAAAGAGTTTCCTGTATAAGATGAAATTGATTTTCTGGCGAAATTGGATACGTTTTAGCAGCAAAGTTTCCAGAAGTTGAATACTTTATTTCAACTAATATATCACTAGATATTTCGTAAATATCTCTTTCTAGAAATTCTAAAATCATATCCTCATTGTTTAAATCAAGATTAAATTTTGAAATAGTTTCAATTGGCAGCAAAGTAAACGTATAAGCTATAGCTTGACCTTCAGATTTATACCATCTATCTATTAATACTACAGCAGCAGTTTTCTTTACAAGAATTTGATTAAAATAGTCAGTAGATGGCTCTATTCTTAATTGAATTTTAACTTCATCAATGACATCATTTATGCACTTGTATACGGGGTGTCCCATTGTTTCTAAACCAAGATCTTTTTTAGGTTTAGATTTTACTATAAAATTTCCCTTACCTCTTATATTATTTACTAATCCATCGTCTTGTAGTAGTGCAAGTGCCTGTCTTAGCGTAGTTCTACTAACACCAATTAATTTAGATAGTTCAGGTTCAGAGGGTAATCTACTTCCTTCTGGAAAAGTACCTTCATTTATCATTTTAAAAAGTTGATTATATACACTTACGTATCTTAATTCTTTTGGCTTTTCAACTATATCAAATTCATCATTCATAAAAATATCACCTTTCTACAGATATAACCCTGTCTAGACAAGTATACATATTGAATTACAAATTTTCAACTGAAATATTTGTTTTATACTTAATTATAACGTCAATTAAACAATATTGGCAATTAAATTATTGGAGTTATTTTGTGCATAGCCTGTCCTTCTAAAAGCTTGTACTAACAGGCTTTTGACATAGTTTTGAAATTGAATGAATTTTCGGAATTTATCATGAATAAAATGCTTGACATGAAATAACAGACATGCTATTCTTTGAGTACAAACAATAATACAACTTAATAGACAAGTATTAAGGATGTCCAACATTTTTTAACGTAATGTTGAAACCGTATTCTGAAAGCGAATCGTGAAATAAATGGAGGTATTATAATGAATTATTCACAAGGTTCTGGGAAACAATATCATATAGATGTGAGAGAAGGAGATGTAGGTAAATACGTAATATTACCAGGGGATCCAAAGAGATGTAAAAAGATTGCTGCATACTTTGATGATCCAAAATTAATTGCTGATAATAGAGAGTATGTTACTTACACTGGATTTTTAGATGGTGTAAAAGTAAGTGTTACTTCAACAGGAATTGGTGGACCATCAGCTGCTATAGCATTAGAAGAATTAGTAAATTGCGGAGCAGATACTTTCGTAAGAGTTGGTACATGTGGAGGAATGGACATAAATGTTAAAGGTGGAGATGTAGTTATTGCTACTGGTGCAATTAGAGCAGAAGGTACTAGTAAAGAATATGCGCCAATTGAATTTCCAGCTATTGCAAACTTTGATGTTGCAAGCCTACTTGTGCAAGCGTCTAAAGATTTAAATAAAAATTATCATGTTGGAGTAGTTCAATGTAAGGATTCATTTTATGGTCAACATTCGCCAGAAACTAAACCAGTAAGTTATGATCTTTTAAACAAGTGGGATGCATGGCTAAGATGTGGATGCCTTGCTTCTGAAATGGAATCAGCAGCTTTATTTGTAGTAGGAAGCTATTTAAAAGTAAGAGTAGGTTCAGTATTTTTAGTTGTTGCAAATCAAGAACGTGAAAAGGCAGGACTTGAAAATTTGCAAGTGCATGATACAGAAACAGCTATAGAAGTTGCAATTGAAGGAATTAGAAAATTAATAAAAGCTGACAAAGAGAGAGAAAATAAATAAGAAAGTGTTTGATCTTTCGGAAAGGAATATGAAATGAAAGAGTATGAAGATATTTTAGAAAGAGCTTTTAAAGCTATGGAAAATGCATATTCTCCTTATTCAAATTATAAGGTTGGTTCTTGTGTTGTTACTAAAGATAATAAGTACTTTATAGGAGCAAACATTGAAAATGCATCTTATGGTTTAACAAATTGTGCAGAGAGAAATGCAATCTTTCAAGCATATTCAAATGGTTATCGTAAAGAGGATGTAAAAGCAATTGCCATTGTAAGTGATGGAAATACTCTAGCAACTCCTTGTGGTGCATGCAGGCAAGTTTTAGTTGAATTATTAGAAAAACATACTCCAATAGTTTTATCTAATAAAAAGACTGAAAAAATTACTGATATCGAAGAATTATTACCAATGTCCTTTACAGAGGAAGATCTAAAATAATAAAATTTTACTTTTGGAATAAGTATTAAATATAAAATGAAATATAAACTTAATTAGTTTTGAAAGGATGGAGTTATGAAGAAATATAATAGAATTTTCACAATAGTAATAGATTCACTTGGAATTGGAGAAATGAGTGATTCAAAAGAGTATGGTGATGTTGGTGTAGATACACTTGGGCATATATCAGAGTCGGTAGATGAATTTAAGATTCCAAACTTACAAAAGTTAGGGCTAGCTAATTTACATCCAATCAAACATGTTGAAGCAGTTGAAAAACCTTTAGCTCATTTTATGAAGATGAGGGAAGCAAGTGTTGGAAAAGATACAATGACTGGTCACTGGGAAATGATGGGGTTAAAAATAGAAACACCATTCCAAACATTTACTGATACAGGTTTTCCACAAGAATTATTAGATGAACTTGAAAAAAGAACAGGTCACAAAATAGTTGGAAATAAAAGTGCTAGTGGAACAGAAATATTAGATGAACTTGGTGAACATCAAATAAAAACAGGAGATATGATCGTGTATACTTCAGCTGATTCTGTTTTACAAATATGTGGTCATGAAGAAACTTTCGGTTTAGATGAACTTTATCGTTGCTGTGAAATTGCAAGAGAATTAACTCTTAAAGATGAATGGAAAGTTGGAAGAGTTATTGCAAGACCATATTTAGGAATGAAAAAAGGTGAGTTCAAACGTACAAGTAATAGACATGATTATGCTTTAAAACCATATGGAGCAACTGCATTGAATGCATTAAAAGATAATGGATTTGCTTCAATATCTGTTGGAAAAATAAACGATATATTTGATGGTGAAGGTATAACAGAATCAAATAAATCAAAAAGTTCTGTTCATGGAATGGAACAAACTTTAGAAATAATGGATAAAGAATTTAAAGGATCGTGCTTTGTTAACTTAGTAGACTTTGATGCTTTATGGGGACACAGAAGAAACCCAGTAGGTTATGCTGAAGAATTAGAAAAGTTTGATGTTAATTTAGGAAAAGTATTAGATAAATTAAAAGAAGATGATTTATTAATAATTACAGCAGACCATGGTAATGATCCAACTTATAAAGGTACTGATCATACACGTGAACATGTTCCTTTCTTAGCTTATTCGCCATCTATGACAGAAAGTGGATTAATGGAAACAAGCGATAGTTTTGCAGCAATTGGTGCTACAATAGCAGAAAACTTTGGAGTAAAGATGCCTGAGAATACAATTGGTGAATCAGTACTAAGCAAGTTAGTATAGCACTGCAGGAAGGATATTTAACTAATGATAAGTACAGTTAAGACGCTAAAGGAAAAATCGCTTAAAGTTCTTCTTATAAATATTTTAATAGCGTTAGTTGGAGTTGCTCTTGTAGGATTTGGAATTGCATTTAATTCAGCTGCAATGCTTGGAAATGATGCAGTTGCAATTCTATATGATGGAGTTCGCAGTGCAATTGGTCTTCCACAAAGTGAACTTGGAATGACAACAAATGTGGTAAATTACGCAATAATAATATTATCGTTATTAATCAATAGAAAGTATATAAATATAGGAACATTTATATATACTATTCCAATGGGAACCTTCGTTGGAATAGGTTCAAAGTTTTATGAATATATGAATTTGCCTAATGTTTTAGAGTGGAGAATATTAAGTTCTGTATGTGGATCCTTAATGCTGTTTACAGGATTAGGAATCTTTATAGCAATAAATATTGGATTAGATCCTTTTACAAGTTTAGCTATGATATTAAAAGACAAAATGAAATCTCAATATAGAACGGCAAAGATAATTTGTGATGTTACATCACTTATAATTGGTTTTATACTAGGAGGAAAAGCAGGGGCTGTAACGTTAATTGCAGCCCTAATAGGAGGGCCTTGTATACAATTTGCATCAGAGCTATTTAAAAAGTCAGTTCTAATGAAGATTAAAATAGGTGAAAAGAACATTTTACAATATTAAAAACAAGATTTTGGAGGACAGAATTATGACAAATGTACCAACTCCCCATAATGGGGCAAAGCTAGGAGAAATAGCAAAAACAGTATTAATGCCAGGAGATCCTTTAAGAGCTAAATTTATTGCAGAAAACTTTCTTGAAGATGTTACTCAATTTAATACAGTAAGAAATATGCTTGGATATACTGGAACTTATAAAGGAAAACGCGTCTCAGTTATGGGAGGCGGCATGGGAATGCCATCTATAGGTATTTATAGCTATGAATTATTTAATTTTTATGATGTAGATAATATTATTAGAATTGGAACAGCAGGAAGTATATCTGAAAAATTACACCTACGTGATGTTGTAATCGGTTTAGGTGCATCTACTAATTCTAACTATGCACACCAATATAGTCTGCCAGGAACTTTTGCTCCAATTGCAAGTTTTGATTTAGTTAGCAGTGCAGTTGAAGCAGCAAAAGAAAATAATATAAATGTTGTTGTAGGAAACATATTATCTTCTGATACTTTTTATAGTGCTGATAAAACAGCAACAGAAAAGTGGAAGAGCATGGGAGTCTTAGCAATAGAAATGGAAGCAGCTGCACTTTATATGAATGCTGCAGAAGCAGGAAAGAATGCGTTATGTTTACTTACAATTTCAGATTCAGTATTAACAGGAGAATCACTTTCAGCAGAAGATAGACAATTAAGTTTTACAGAAATGATGAAAATTGCTCTTGAAATAGCAAAATAATAAAGTTTATAGGAGGAAGTATCATGAAAAAAGTAATTGCATTATTAATGACAACAATGATTATGGGAACTATGGCTGGTTGCGGATCAAGTGGAAACAAGACAACTGATAAAGGAACTACTGGTGGTAATAAGGAATTTAAAGTTGCAATGGTAACTGATACAGGTGGTGTAAATGACCAATCTTTCAATCAATCTTCATGGGAAGGATTGCAAAATTTTGAAAAGAATAATGCTGGAGGGAAAGCAAGCTATCTTGAATCTAAGCAAGAATCAGATTATGCTACAAACCTAGATAAAGCTGTTGATGCTGGTAATAAATTAGTTTGGGGTATTGGTTTTGCAATGTCAGATGCAATAACAAAGGCGGCCAAAGCAAATCCAGATGTTAGTTATGCTATAGTTGATAATTCATATGGAGATGATACTCCAGCTAATGTTACAGGAGTTATGTTTAATGCACAAGAACCTTCATTTATGGTAGGTTATGCAGCTGCTAAGACAACAAAAACAGGTAAAGTTGGATTTGTTGGTGGTATAAAAAGTGGAATTATAGATCAATTCCAATATGGATACCAAGCTGGTGTTCAATATGCAGCAAAAGAATTAGGTAAAGATATTACTGTAGATGTTCAATATGCTGAAAGTTTCTCTGACGCATCAAAAGGTAAAGCAATTGCAAACAAGATGTTTTCTTCTGGATGCGATATCGTATTCCATGCAGCAGGTGGAGTTGGTGTAGGTGTAATTGAAGCAGCTAAAGAAGCAAATAAATTTGCAATAGGTGTTGACCGTGATCAAGCATATTTAGCTCCTGATAATGTATTAACATCAGCATTAAAACTTGCAAGCGTTGCAGTTGAAAATGTTTCTAAAGAAGCTATGAGTGGAAACAAAATTGGTGGTAAAACTTATACTTATGGATTAAAGGAAAATGCTGTAGGAATTCCAACTGAAAACAAAAATATGGATCCAGCAGTATATAAAGCAACTATGGAAGTTCAAGACAAGATTAAAAATGGTACAATAGTTCCACCTTACAATGAACAAACTTACAATGACTTTTTAAAAAAATAATAATTTAAACTTAAAGTAGATAATAACTATTAAGACAGTAGTGGAGGTAGGCTTTGCTGGTAACTTAACGGTTTGCCGGCAAAGCCTTATATAATAGAGGAGGATTAGGTATGGAAATTAGCAAACAATATGCAGTACAAATGCGTGGGATTACAAAAACGTTTGGCTCGTTCTGTGCTTTAGATAATATCAACCTTGATATTAAAAAAGGTACAATTCATGCACTACTAGGAGAAAATGGTGCAGGCAAAAGTACCCTTATGAATATCCTTTATGGATTGTATCAAGCTGATCAAGGTGAAATATATCTTAATGGTGAAAAGATAAATATTAAAAATCCTAATATAGCTATTGAAAATGGAATAGGAATGGTTCATCAACACTTTATGTTAGTTGAAAATTTTACAGTAACACAAAATATAGTGCTGGGTAGTGAAATTACAAAAAAATGTGGAATATTAGACATGAAAAAAGCCCGAGAAGAAATATTAAACATTGTTAAAAAGTATGGATTAGATGTAGATCCAGATGCAAAAATTGAAGATATTTCAGTAGGTATGCAGCAGCGTATTGAGATATTAAAAGCTTTATATCGTGGAGCTGATTTATTAATATTGGACGAGCCGACAGCGGTTCTTACTCCACAAGAAATTCAAGATTTAATAGGCATCATGCATAACCTTATTGCTGATGGAAAAACAATAATTATAATTACACATAAATTAAAAGAAATAAAGGAGTCTTCTGATGTTTGTACAATAATACGTAGAGGAAAATATATCGATACAGTAAATGTTAAGGAAGTAACAAGAGAAGATCTTGCAACAATGATGGTAGGTCATGCAGTCAAGTTAATCGTTGACAAAGAAGCTGCAACACCAGATGAGGTTGTTTTTGAAATAGATAATTTAACTGTAAAAGATGAAAGAAAGTTAGATGCAGTTAAAGATTTATCACTTAAAGTACGTAAAGGTGAAATCGTTGGTATTGCAGGAATTGACGGCAATGGACAAAAAGAATTAATTGAAGCTATAACTTGTCTTGCTAAATCCGAAAAAGGTACCATTAAAATAAATGGAGTAGAGATACAAAATACTACCGTGGAAAACGTTATCAAAAATAAAGTTTCAACAATACATGAAGACAGGCAAAAACGTGGACTTGTATTAGATTTTAGTGTTGCTGAAAATATGGTAATAGAAAAATATAAAAGTGAACCATATTGTAAGAATGGATTATTGGTTAAAGATAAAATTATGGCCCATACTAAGGAGCTTATAAATCAGTATGATATAAGGCCTGATAACTGTGAATCATTACCTATCAGAGGGCTATCAGGAGGAAATCAGCAAAAAGTTATAATTGCAAGAGAAGTATATAATGATCCAGACTTATTAATTGCAGTGCAGCCAACTCGTGGACTTGATGTAGGAGCAATTGAATATGTTCATAAAACATTAATAAGAGAAAGAGATAAAGGAAAAGCTGTTCTTTTAATTTCATTAGAACTTGATGAAGTTATGAATGTTTCTGATACTATAGCTGTAATTTCTGAAGGAACTATTGTAGGGACTTTTAAACAAGGTGAAGTTGATGAAAATACAATAGGCTTGCTAATGGCGGGAGGTAAACATAGTGAAGATAGTAGTAAAAATTCTTAAAAAACCAGTTACTTCAACATTCATTGCAATATTTTTTGGTTTTGTAGTTTCTGCAATAGTTCTTGGTATTGCAGGATATAACTCAATAGATGCTTTTAGCGCACTTTTTAATGGAATTTTTTCAAAACCTAAATATATATCTAATACAATTATTAAGGCTACGCCTATTATTTTAACTGGTTTAAGTGTTGCATTTGCCTTTAAAACAGGATTATTTAATATTGGAGCAGAGGGCCAATATATAATAGGGACTATTGCATCAACTATAGTTGGAATTAAATTAAATTTACCAGCAGTATTAGAAATTCCTTTAGTAATTTTAGCTGGTGTAGCTGCTGGAGCAGTGTTTGGTGGTATTGTCGGAATTCTTAAGGCGAAATTCGGAATACATGAAGTTATAACCAGTATAATGCTGAATTGGATTGCATTATATTTATCTAATTTCGTTGTATCTACAGATGTATTTCACCAACCAGATTCAACAAGTACTTATATGATTAATGAATCTGGATTTACCACTATACTTGGTAATTGGAAGACTTCTGATGCTGGAATGGAATTTCTTTCTCATCACAAGTGGTTATCAGAAGTTTTGTTAAAAACAGATGTTAATATTGGAATTATCGTTGCTATTATAATGGCTGTAGTTATATCAATTTTGTTATATAAATCAGCAAAAGGCTATGAATTACGTGCAGTTGGATTAAATAAAGATGCAGCAGAATTTGCTGGAATAAATGTTAATCGTAATATAGTTCAATCAATGGTAATTGCAGGTGCATTATCAGGTCTTGCTGGAGCACTAGCTATTACAGGCACAGCACCTCATAAGTTATCAACTATGGCTGCTTTTGAAAATAACGGATTTAACGGATTATCAGTTGCATTAATTGCAGGAAGTTCACCTATTGGTTGTATATTTGGCGGATTGTTATATGGTGGATTACTATATGGAGGTCAATCTGTACAATCTGCTATAGGTGCACCATCGGAAATAATAAATATAATGATAGGTACTATTGTATTTTTCGTAGCATTAACTAAGATTGTACCTGCTTTAGCTGACAGACTTTTAAAGAGAGGTGAGAAGAATGTTAAATAGCATTGCACTATTAATAGGTATTACACTAATGTATTCAGCGCCGTTAATATTTGGAGCATTAGGTGGAGTTGTTTCTGAGCGTTCTGGAGTTGTAAATATCGGAATTGAAGGTATGATGACTATAGGTGCATTTACTGGTGCGGCAGTAGGGTATTATTCTGGAAATGCATGGCTTGGATTTTTAGCTGCAGGAATTGCAGGGGGAATAATGGCTTTATTACATGCAGTTGCTTCAATAACATTCAATGCGGATCAGACAATATCAGGTATTGCTATAAATTTATTGGGTGCAGGTTTCTCTTTATTTACATGTAGGTTATTATTTGAAGGAGCTACTATGACTAAACCAGTAGCTACTAAATTACCTAAAGTATTTGGTGTAGATATTACAGTTTTTATAGCACTTATAATTACAGTAGTCATTTGGTTTATTTTATATAAAACTAAATGGGGATTACGTATTCGTGCAGTAGGAGAGCATCCAGCAGCTGCAGATACTCTTGGAATAAGTGTAACTGCAACTCGTTACGTGTGTGTTATGATTTCTGGAATACTTGCAGGATTTGGCGGAGCATCTATGACACTTGCAATAATAGCACAATTTACTCCAACAGCAATTAGCGGTCAAGGATTTATTGCATTAGCAGCAGTTATTTTTGGTAAATGGACTCCACATGGTGCATATGGGGCTTGCTTATTATTTGGATTTGCTCAGGCATTAACAGTTGTATTAGGTGGCGGAAACTTTGCTATTCCTTCGCAAATACTTGCAATGCTGCCATACATTCTAACAATTGTAGTATTAATTCTTTTTGTTGGAAAATCAGTTGCACCAAAAGCTGATGGAGTTCCTTACGAAAAAGGTACTCGTTAATAGAAAGAAGAAACATTGTTACTTCGCAGGACTGTGAAAATTTCGCTGAAAGTGCTAAATTGCAGGTTGCACCGCTATGCTTGCTCCCAATTCCCTAGGGAAGCTCGACTCATTACATTTGCTGAGGAAGTTCGAGAACCCAAAAGAAAATTTTGGACTCTCACTTCACAAGCGTTAATGGAACAATCTACAATTAAGAACTTTTAACAGCTTATTTTCAATGCCCGTTGCATATTATGACACTTGAGGTTATAAAAATGTTTCTGCTTTCTGATATGGTGCTTTATAAATAATATTTTTAATAAATTAAAGAGAATGTCTTGATTAATGATACTGAAAAGATATAAGTGACAAGTTAAGGAAGGGGTAATGAAATATGAATATTGCTAAATATATAGATCATACAATATTAAAACCAGAAGCGACAGTAGAGGATGTAAAAAAATTATGCAGAGAAGCTAAAGAATACAATTTTGCTTCAGTTTGCGTAAATGGATGTTATGCAAAATTAGTAAGTACTGAACTTGCAGGAAGTGAAGTAAAGACTTGTGTTGTAGTAGGATTTCCACTTGGAGCTATGACAAAAGAAGCGAAAGCATTTGAAACATCTCAAGCTATTGAAAATGGTGCGAGCGAAATAGATATGGTTATAAATGTTGGAGCATTAAAAGATAAAAATTATAGTTTACTTAAAGAAGATATAGAAGCTGTAGTAAATGCAGCTAAAGGAAAAGCACTAGTTAAAGTTATTATTGAAACATGTTTATTAACTGATGAGGAGAAAGTTAAGGTTTGCGAAATAGCTAAAGAAGCTAAGGCTGATTTTGTTAAAACATCAACAGGATTTTCTACTGGCGGAGCAACTAAGGAAGATATTGCTTTAATGAGAAAAACTGTTGGACCAGATTTAAGCGTAAAGGCATCAGGTGGAGTTAGAGACTTCAAAGCTGCTATGGAGATGATAAGTGCAGGAGCAAGCAGAATAGGATCAAGTAACAGTATTGCAATTGTTAATGAGAGCAAATAATTTTTAGGCTGTAAGATAAATAAATGATAAAATGATAAATTGTGATAAGTAGCTGGATAGAACCATGAGACAAAAAATAATTCATGGTTCTATTATTTATATTACTCGCAAATGAAAGAAGATTTAGTAAGGAAAATAATTTAATTAAAAGAATGTGCCCATAAAACTATACTAACATCATAGGTTCAGGTAAAATGTATATTCTTAAGAATATACGAAGTTAAGAATAAAAGAATATAAGAATATAGGAATTTAACAATATAAGAATTTATAAATTAAAACATAAAACAATTTAAAAATGAACCAATAAAAAAATGTAACAATATAAAAAGGTGCGTAAATAGATGCATTTTAAAAAGAGAATGAAGCAAATTTAAGTTTTTGAGAAATTTGGTTTTACTATAGGAAATGTTTTTTAGAAGGCTATGAATTTAATATTTATATAACATAAGGCTTGAATTAGCCAGGTTTCGTATTGATTAATTTGTATAAAGTGCTAGTAGTATAATTTTTGCAGAGAATTATGATATTTTAAACTAATGTAGTGAGATAAGACTATATCAGGATTAATGTGAATTAAAATGAAGAGATTATAATTTTTAGATTTATTTATATAATCTGTAACATTATTGATAAATCTCTGTTACAGAACTGTAACAATAATTTCCTATAATTAAATCGAACAAGAGATATGCATTTAAAAAAGATGTGGAGGTGCAATAACAGAAGATAAGGAAACTGCTGTTATAGAAACTTTCACTCCTTCAAAATAAAAAACACGCTAACAAAATTTGGAGAGAGGATTAATATAAATTCTATAAATGAGTAAAATTTAAGGTTAGTTATGCAAATGAATAACTAGCCTATTTAATTTAATTGGAAAAAAATAAAACAGTGCATAACTACACTCTATGACGCGCACTTTGTATAAAAAGGAAATGTATAGGTATATATGGTTAAAAACTAAATATTTATAATCTAAATTAGTAGTATGATAATAAAATTTATATAAATAAAAAAATATAAAACTGTCATAACTAGAAAAATTTATGTCGAAATGCTATTATATTTTAACAATTTTTGATAAAATATAAACTAGTAAATGTTTAGAATAATCTGCAAATTATTATAAACTTTAATTTTTTATTATAAAGGGAGATGGTATACTGATGATAAAGAATGTATCCATAAAAACAAAATTATTAATTGGCTTTATGAGTATGGTTATACTAATTGGTATAACTGGTTTCTTCGGAAAGTTTGGTCTATCAAATACTGAGAGCAGTATAGAACAAATATATTCTGATGATTTAAAAAGTATTGATGAAATACATTCGGTTAAAGAGAATTTTTTAATTGAAATTAAAATTGTTAATGATGTAGTTCTAGAACAGGATAATTCCAAGGTACAAACAGCGCTACAACAACTTAATCAAATCAAAACTAAAAATTCAGCTGTAGTTGAAGCTTTTGGTAATAGCAGCATGTCAAATGATGAGAAGAAAGAGTTTGATGATCTTAATTCTATTTTAGGAGATAAGTTTGCAACTGAAAAAGACAATCTTTTTGAGTTACTTAAAAATGGGAATTATTCAGAAGCAAAAATTAAATTATCTGAAATTAACCAAACTACAGAAATTATATCAAAACATCTTGATAACTTGGTTGAAATAAACCAAAAACAAGCAGATGAAGCTTATAGCAGTGCAAAAGAAAATTATCGCAAAACAACTAATATAATGCATGCAATTCTAATAGTAGGGATTATTTTGGCGATTGCTATAGGGACAGGATTATCAATATATATATCTATGATAATTAAAAAAGTTTTATTATTTGCAGAAGCTTTAGGAAATGGAGATTTAACATATTCAATAGAAAGTGAAAATAATGATGAATTAGGATTGTTAATTAGAGCATTAAATAATGCAAAAGAAAAAATCAAATCAGTGATTGAAAATATTGTGATTCAGGCTCAGGGCGTAACAGCATCTAGTGAAGAATTATCTGCTACATTAGAAGAATTATCAAGCAATTTTGAAAGCATAGATAAGAATACATCTGGAATAGTAGAAAATATACAAGGTATAAATTCAATTACAGAGGAGTTAGCTTCAACAATGGAAGAAGTTAATTCTGGAATAACCCAGCTGGCTTCGAATTCAACTGAAAGTAGTCATCAGTCTATCGAAATTAAGGAAAGAGCTACTGAAGTAAAGGAAACTGGAATTAACTCTATGAAAGCTACAGATGAATTGTATGAAGAAAAGCAAAATAATATACTTAATGCAATAGAGCAAGGAAAAGTAGTTAGTGAAATAGGTATAATTGCACAATCAATAGCATCAATAGCAGAACAGACAAATTTATTAGCCTTGAATGCAAATATTGAAGCTGCAAGGGCTGGAGAACAAGGAAAAGGATTTGCAGTGGTTGCAAATGAAGTAAGGATACTTGCTGAGCAATCAGCAGATTATGTTAAGAATATTCAAAATGTAGTTTCAAATGTTCAGGCTGCCTTTAATAATCTATCAGGTAATTCAAAGGAGGTACTACATTTTGTTAATCAGAATGTTAAAAAAGATTATGATTTACTGATTGAGACAGGAAATAAATATGAAAATGATGCTGCATATATTAGTGATTTATCACAAAATATTGCATCAATGTCACAGGAGTTAAATGCATCTACAGAAGAGATTTCTGAAGTTGTACAAACTATTGCTGAAAATATGAAAGATACTAAAAACAGTTCGGAGGAAATTAAAGTAGGTATAGATGAAACTAATAAAGCAATAGAACAGGTTGCTAGAGTAGCTCAAGATCAAGCAGAAACAGCAGAAAAATTAACTGAATTAGTTTTAAATTTCAAAATATAAATAGGTTTAACAATCCAAGTGAATCTTAGATAAATAAGATTACTTGGATTGTTTTGTTAAATAGAAAATCTTTAATCATCAAAATTATTGATATGCTGCATTTAAAATTTCAATTTTACAAATGAATTAACCCCTCTTATAATAAGATAATCAACACCAAGGAGGGGAAAAATGAATAAAAAACTAAACACTATTTCTATAAGTGGGCTGATGATAGGTCCAATTTTAGGTTCAGGTATTGTACTATTACCACCTATTGCGATTCATATGATTGGAGATAAAGCGATTATTGCATGGATAATAACTATGCTTATGGGTATTATATTTGCTTACATATTTACAAAAATGAGTATATTAACTTTGAGTAATGAAGGGGTGAATGTGGTAATAGGTGAGAAGCTTGGACAAAATTTTAGGGAATTATCTTCGAATTATTTGACAGCAGCTGTCTGCTTTGGGCCTGTGGCTGTTTTATATACGGCTTCTGGATTTATTTGTAATATGTTTCCGGGAGCAAATAATTATAGGACCCTTGTAATTTTTATATTATTATTTCTTAATATAGTCGTACTTCTAATGGGAATAACTGCAATGGGAAAAGTTACTTTAATACTTTCTTCACTTACTGGACTTATTCTTATTATAGGCAGTGTTTTTAATCTTTTAAATCAGGATAATGTAACTTTTCCTAGTAGTATGCCACCAATTACAACTCTTGGCTCTACGCTTTTGCTATTATTTTGGGCAATTATAGGGTGGGAAGTAATTGGAAGTTATGTTGAAGAGGTCATGAATCCAGAGAAAACTCTTATGCGTGCTATGAAAATAAGTTTATCAGCTGTTATTTTTATATATTTATTAACTACTTTTGCTCTGCAAAATAGTGTAGGAAATCAAATTATTACAAAAGAAACAGACATCAATGTAAGTTTAATTCTTATTCCTTTATTCGGTAACTTATCTTATATTGTTATGGGAATTGTAGCAGCAGGATTGTGTTATGCCACATTGATAATGATATTAGGTGCTGTTACAAGACAAATGGCTGCAAGAGCAGAAAATGGCATGCTTCCTGCTTTTTTAAGAAAGAAAGAGGAAGAAAGATCTCCTAAAAGAGCTTTATTAGTATTAACTATATTTCATTGCATACTTATTGTCCTCATTCACTACAATTATATTACTGTAGAATGGACAGTAGGAATTGCAAATACATTCTTTATATGTAATGCACTTCTTGGACTTATTGCTAGTCTCAAATGTATAGATGGCATCATTTTAAAAGTATCAATAATATTGCTTATTATAATATTAATTATATTATTAGCATTTTCATCATTAATAGGATGGACACTGTTGGTTGTAGTAAGCCTAATGAGCATGTATAAGAGCATGCCACAATTTCAGCAAAAATTAAAAAAAAGATTTTTAAAAGAAAGCTAAATTAGCTGTTTATAATATAGCTAACCTAACTAAAACCAGGGTTATGTGGTAGCTTACCGAAATCATAAATATTTTGGTTCCGAAAAGCTATGAAAATGTCGCTGAAGGTTCTAGGCAGCAGGTTGTATCCAGTTTAGCATGCTCCAACTTTCAGTTTGACAAGCTAAACTGGAACAACCATTAGCAGAAACTCGACTCACGTTCGTTCGCTGAGTAAGCGATTCTCACCAAATCAAAGATTTGGGTTCTCTGCTTAAGAACCTTTAACAGCTCGTTTTCAAATGTTTTCCCCATATTATGACCCTTGTGGTTACAAATATATTTATGATTTCTAGTGAAGATACGAACTTAAAGTCTTAGTAGCTTTGTAAATATGTACATCTGATAATTAGAGTTATAGTATTCTGCTGATGTTTTAAATTGGTAAAATACAAGTTGACATTATTCACAAGCTTTTTGATACTTCAAATTTGATTTATGGTATTAAAAAGTATAAATATAATTATTTTGAAAAGAATAATTATTGAAGTATTGGGATTAAATTCTTTAGCTATTACCTTAATAAATATTAGGTTTTGGCTGATATCTATATAAGTTGACTCTCATTGAGGAACCATATGGATAACACAATCATTAAGTATACTTAGCCTATGAAATATCCTCTAACTAGAAATGAGTAATATACTTTTGTGGAATGTTTCATTGGTAATTTTGATGGATGTGATTCTTTGGCTATAAGTTGTTCCAAATGTGCTAGTTCAAAGCTTGTTCTTTGAGGCTAGCACTTTGGTGCAACTTTATAGCCTTAGAATCACCCATCAGAATCACCTAGAAACTGGAACAAAAGTATGTTATTCATTTCGGCGAGGTTACGCATAAGTATAGATTATAGTTGGTTTATCTATATGAAGAATTATGAACCACAGTAAAAATATTTTAAGAAAGCAAAATATACAAATGAAAGGATGTTTTATTATGAAGATTTATGGAAGTAATGTGTGTCCATCTACATTAAAGGCTATAGAGGAACTAAAAGAGAAAAATATTAGCTTTGATTATAGAGATTTTTGCCAAGATATAAAAGCGTTAAAGGAATTTGTTGCAATTCGTGATGAAAATTCACTATTTGATGATGTTAAAGATGAAAAGAGAATAGGGATACCTTGTTTTATCTTGGATAATGGAGTTATAACACTTGATAAAAATTACGCAATAGAAGAATGTATGAAAAATAGATAGAGGAGTTTATACATAGTAGAGGATTTTTTTGATTGTATTCTAGTCAAATGGATAAAAAAATAGGATTTCATTATTAATAAATAAAGTTTTTATAAATTAATTTTATAGGGCTTTTAGTGAGCATAATTTAATAGTGTTCATATTATATTATTATATTAATTGTAATTAGGGATACATATGAAGAAGTGTAAATGTAAGAAAGATAGAAAATGTAGAGGTAGTAAAAAAACAAATAAACAAAAGAAATCACAATGCAATCCTAATCCATTTGCAGATGCAGTCATTCCACCATGTGCGGAATATTTAGAAAATGACAATGTATTGGTATTAGACGGTGAATTGATTTATAGAAGTGTTAATAAAATATATGTATTTATTACTACAAGTGCCTCAAATAATGGTCCTACAGGCAGTTTAGGTGAAGCACTTGAAACTAATGTTGAGATTAGCATTACAACATTTATAATTGGTCTATTTATTAATCAAGTTCAAATGGGTGTTATTGAGTATGACAAAACAAAACCAATCCACCCAGATGAAAAGATTGATTTACTAATACATCAATGCCTTCAAAATATATGTGAAGAAGATAAGGAAGAAAATCAATATGATTCAGAAATGAATGAAAAAACTAAGGAATCTCAAAAGGATGAAATGGGTAATAAGTCAGATGAAAGTGAAGGAGCTAACGAGTCTCAATCACAGAATTCAGCAGAATTTAATTATAAATTAACATTCATTATATCTAATGGTAATGCTATTGCTACTTTTGTGAAATATCAAGTAAATATAACAGAACTTAATTATACTATATTATTGGCATTAAATAGGTTAGAAGGAGATCCAGGATTATATTTTCCAAATAATAATTATGCAACACCTATCCCAGTGAATTTTTATTTAGCGGGATTGAATATAAAATTCCCAATAGATCCAAAATGTCTCTAATAGAATTGTGTGTCTGTGAATTATATATTTCTAAATGTTGAAGCATAATGACTACTGTCAGCATTAGGTATTCAAATATCAGTTTTAATATAAATTACTTTTAAACTGCCTCTAAGTTTATTTAGTTTTTGCTAATAATCATATAATCGCCGCAAGTAAGTTGAACTACTTCCGCTCTTAAAGCCTTTGAAATATCATCAGTTAACTGCTTTTGCTCCTCTTGAGTTTGGGCAACTAAAATTAAGGGGTTTCCATTTTGTGCCCTATCTTTAGATAGGGTTATATATGCTATTATTTCATAACCAGTATTATAAAAATCTGTACCCATGGTATTCCTGCCTTTCTATTTATTAAGATTAGATTTCATTAAACTAGAGCTCTTTTTTATACTCTCTAAAAGAGGTGTTTTCTTTATTGTTTCTATAAAAGAGCCTTCATTATAAATTATTGGAACTAGCATAACAGCCACTCTTCCTGTTTCGTAGTCACATTTAGTATAGTGGTATCTTTTTAGTCCTAACATTCTGCAAGCTTCAAATATTATAGCCTGCCTTTGACCGTGATGATCAATTATTCTGTTAAAGTGTCTTTCATTAGGATAAATTATTGCTGCCATGCCACCATCTTTAACTAAATTTCTTGCTCTATCTGTACCTAAATGATTTGTAACAAAAATATCATCTACATATAGTTCGGAATTTTTTACAGTTATCTTAGCTAGCTTTACTTGAGCAATATCTCCAATAGATTTGCCTTTTGAAAAATTTTTGAGTATATAAAAAATTATGCCTCCAGCTAAAATACCACTTAATATATTTATTAGAATAATATTATGAGGCATAATATGCATGGTTAAGCTAGTTAAAAAGGAAACTAACAATGATAAATAATTTCTCGCTTCAAAAGTTTTTGCAATACCGTCAATGTAAGCTTCTCCTCTAAAAACATGTTCCACATTATCAAGATCTTGAAGGCTTTCTTTTTCTATTCTTCGCACTTCTCTAAACTGTTCAGTGGCAAGAACTAGAAAGGTTATTGCTTCAAAGTTCCTTTCAAGAATAGCTGGAATCGCAATAGCGCCTATTCCAGAAGATATAAACCCAGTTACTAAATGAATTAAATATCCATTTGGATAGCTGGGATACTGCCTGTAATCAACGACTAATGTAATGTATCTAGCGGCAGTACCACATAGTATTGGTATTAAGATTAAAAATATATAATACTGAGAAAGCATTTCTTTTTCCATATGATCCTCCGAATATTTAGTAGTTAGAATATAAATAACCAATTTTATATATTAATTTTCTGCATTATATATAAAAAATATACAGTTATCTTGAAATTTGAAATCTATATAGATAACCCAACTAATACATGAACTTATGCATATAACTCACCGAAATCATAAATATTTTGTTCCGAAAAGCTATGAAAATATCGCTGAAGGTTCTAAGCAGCAGGTTGTATCCAATTTAGCATGCTCCAACTTTCAGTTTGACAAGCTAAATTGGAACAACCTACAGCTAAGAACCTTTAACAGCTCATTTTCAAATGTTTTCTTCACAAATATATTTATGATTTCTAGTAAAGATATGAGTTTAAAATTCTAGCAATTTTGTAAATCTGTTCATCTAATAAGTCGAATTCTTAAATTGTTTATCTATATAAGTTTCAAATTTATTTGGTAACTTACCGAAGAAATCATAAATACTTTGTTCGAAAAATCTATGAAAATATGCCTGAAGATTCTAATTGGTATGGAAATATCTCTATATTAGGATAAAAAATATGATCATAAACATCTATTAAAAAATTAATATTTAGAGGGTGAACTAATAGGAGATTATGGACTTAAATGAAATATAATTCTTCAATAAGGAAAAGTATGTAATACAAGCTATCGATGCTACTTTTACTAGTATTTTTATAGGTTATAATTTATCATACTGGTTAATATATTACTGCCAAGCAAAATTTATATTAATTAAGGGAGGTAGATGCATATGTCATCAAATAATAATAGTGGAAGAAATAGAACATTAGTACCAGAAGCAAAACAAGGATTAAACAGATTAAAAACTGAGGTTGCTTCAGAAGTCGGATTAAACGATTATGAAAATATGGATAAAGGAAACCTTTCTTCAAGACAAAATGGATATGTTGGCGGATATATGGTAAAACATATGATCGAAAGTTACGAACAAGGTCTTAAGTAATAAGCATAAGACTAAGAGAATAAAAATAGTTGTTTAAGATATAAAGCGAAATTTTATATCTTAAACAACAAGACCTAAAAGATTTAATTAATAAATCTTTTAGGTCTATTTTTTACTATAATATACTTGCCTTCATTTAAATTAATACAGAATTTAGATTGAATATACTTATGAGCGTACTAATAATATTGAGGATAAAATAATTATTAATATATTTTAAAGAAATAAAAATGGCCATAAATTCCAAGCATTAAAGCCGTTTCCGTAATATCCACCGTAATTACCGTAATTCATTCCATAGTTGCCGTAGTTCATGCCACAATTTCCAAAGTTTAAACCACAGTTTCCTCCGCAATTACCATAGTTCATACCGTAATTTCCATAATTCATACCATAATTACCATATCCGTAATTGTTATTATAGCAAGGCTTGCAAGATTTTTTGCAACACTTTTTCATAGCCCATTTCTCCTTTGTTAATCAAAATCATTTGTTATACTAACAATATATTAGGCAGTATTAAAAGTTGTTACATAATATTTAGGTAAAGCTTAAGAAAATTTATTATAATTTAAAATCTTAATTGATAACTCTAATTTAAATAAGTTATTACTGTCTTCCAAGGAAATATCAAGTAAGCTTTGAATCTTATTAAAGCGATAAAATAATGTGCTTCTATGTATATTTAATTTATTTGATGTATGGTTAGCATTTCTATTACATTCTAAGTAGGTTTTCAGAGTTGTAAATAATTCAGTTTTATTCTTCTCGTCGTATTTAATAAGCTTTTTTATTAGAGGGTTAACTAAGGTTGTTATATCAATTCTAGGTAAATCATTATTTTCTTTTGAACTTGCAGATATATGAATAAGATAATATTCAATGTAATCTTCAAAATAACTTATATCACTATGGATTTTCATATATAATGATAGCTTTAAAGCGCATATTGATTGCTTAAAGTAATCTTTTATATCCAATAAATTATTAAAATTAATACTAGCTCCACATCTTAAATTGTTTAGTTTTAAAAATTCTAATAGATTTTCTTTTATGTACTCACTTATAATTTGTTCATTATCACTGCTAATAAGAAAAATAATTGTATCTTTATAATAGGTTGAAATACAATTTCCAAGTATACCTTTAAGTCTTTGAATTAAGTCTCTTAATCCAAAGTTATGTCTATAATCCTCATATTTCTGCTTGAAGGGTATTGAAAGGATTAAATTGTATTTGCTTAAAGTAAAGCTACTATATTTTAATCGTTCACTGGCATATTCTAAATTATCTATATCATTAACCAATAAATCCATCAAATAATATTCTTCATCTAGACCTGAGTTACTTATAAATAGATTATCTTTTTGTATTTGAATAGAAAGCAAATTGGATAATATATTTGTAAGTTCTAAATCTTCATCTTCAAAATCACGATTACGTTGAAGAACACTTATATATCCTATTGAAATTCCATTAACTTTAATAGAGCAAAATATTAAATTTTCATCGGAATAATGAAAAAATGAATTATTTGTTTTGTAAATAGTGTCCATACATTTATTTTCTTTCATTAAACTAATAATACCTGACAATAAATAATCTTCACCATTATGGGTTTCGATGCTTGAATTTTCACACTTAGCTAGATGAGAACGAGTGATGAGTCGATAGCTTGTATCTAAAATAAAAATAGGATTTCCTAAAAAGTTTTCAGCTATGCTAAGAATATCATCAATATTATTTTGAACAAATAAACTATCATAAAGTTCATATCTTTTCTTATATAAATCGTATTCCTTTTCCATTAAATTCTCCTTATTTCGCTTAAATTGAAAAAATGTCTAAACATTATAAACTTAAGAGCATTATTTTAAGACTTATTTTTGATGAATGACATTTTCTATAATGCTAAAATTATGATAAATCGTTTGTTTTTGCAATTCAAAACTAATTATCTTATTAAATTATAATTAGAAAATGCAAAAGTATAAACTAATTTTAACAAAATATTGAGCTATTAAAGGAGAAGTATTAATGAGTTTTACAGTATTAGGTATTACAGCAGGAAGAAAAGATTCAAATTCAGAAATCTTATTAAAGGAAGCATTACTTGCATGTCAGGAACAAGGTGCAGATGTTAAAATGATTAATTTAAGAGATTATAATATTATGGAATGTTCAGGATGTACAGCTTGTACACATGGAATGAGTAATGGAAAAAATGTTGGATGTACGTTAAGTAAAAAAGATGATAAGGAAGAAATTATGAAAGTGATGCTAAATGTAGATGCTATAATTGCAACTGCACCAACATATGACTTAATGCCAACAGCAACATTTTCAAAATTTATGCATAGAAATCTAGCATATGAATCAGCATTCTTAGAATTTATTGGCGCAATTGAACATAAGGATAGAGTTGCAGGTTTAATTGCAGTTGGGGGATCTACTCGTTCTTGGCAGTCAATGGCACTTGAAAGCATGCAGGCTACATGTTTTACAAATGATTTTAAAGTAGTTGATATGTATTTAGCAACAAGAGTTCCGGCACCAAAACAATGCTTATTACACGATGATATGATAGAACGTGCTCATAAAATGGGTGAAAATATAATGAAATCATTAAATACTCCAGTAGAAGAAAGAACTTGGCTTGGAGATGAAGGTATGGGATGGTGCCCACATTGCCATTCAAATGCATTAATTCTTGGAGAAGTGCAATGGGACGGGCTACATTATCCAGTTGAATGTCAAGTTTGCGGTGCTGGTGGAAACTTAGAGAAGACAGAAGAAGGAAAATGGAAATTTGTTATCCAAGAAGATGGATTAATTCGTGATCGTACATCTGTTGAAGGTAGAGGACATCATGTAAAGGAAATTATGCATACACAGGGCGGTTTCTATACAGACGAGAATTTGGCAGTTGTTAAAGAAAAATTTGCAAAATATAAGGAATTAAAATTTCCTACAATTGAAATTAATAAATAATTAATGCCGTATTACTAGAGATATATATTTTAAAAAGGTTATAGTATTAGAAAATGAATGATGTCATTTAATGGCGTTGTTCATTTTTTTATTTCGTAGAAAGCTGAATTAAAGTCAAGTACGAGTATAGTGTGGTCTGCTTACATAAATTATAAAGAATGCTGATTAAGAGAAAATATAGTCACATTTTTGAAAAAAATATATTAGGTTTTAAGTAGAAATTTATCATATAAATTTTCCTAAACAGGATATTCAATATTATTGATTCTATTCTTTTCATAAATTACTTAAATTATTATACATAGTCCTTCATAAGTTATTCGACAGTTTTTATTAATGTGTCTTATATCCAACAAGCTTTTATAATATTGATGATTGAAATGAGGAATCCATCAAAATATAATAAACACATGTCGACAAAACAATGACTATTAACGGAGGATGAATTTATGAGAAAAATATTAAAGCATCGTTTTAGTATATTGCTTATATGGATTATAGCTACAATAGTATTCGTAATTAATCAACCAAATTTTAATGCGGTACTAAGTCAAAAGGGTGGAGCGACCATAAGCGAAAACTCACCATCTGTAGTTGCTCAAGAAATGATAAATAAAATGGGTGATTCTAAGGGAGATTCATTGCTATTAGTATTTAACAGCGATAAGGAACTATCAGATGGTGATATGAATGATATTGAACAAGGTATAGATAAATTAAATGAAAATAAAGAAAAATTGCAGATAAATGATATTATAGATCCATTCAGTAAGCCTGAAGCAAAAGATCAAATGATATCAAAAGATAATACAACTGTACTCGTATCAATTTCCTTTGATAAAGGTGAAAGAGATAGTAATGCTGTAATAAAAGATTTTAATAATGAAATCAAAGATGTTAAGGTAAATCATTATATCACAGGCTCGCTTGCCATAAATAATGATTATCAAAATGAAGTCGGAAAGAGTGTTGATAAAAGTGCTTTAATAACTGTAGGATTTATATTAGTTGTGCTAGTGCTTATGTTCCGTTCAGTTGTTACACCTTTAGTAACGCTTCTAGCAGTAGGGTTATCCTATGTATCATCAATGGGGATTATAGGTGTGCTAGTTAATAAATTTAATTTTCCTATTACAAGTTTTACTCAAATGTTCATATGTTTAGTACTTTTTGGAATTGGAACAGATTATCATATACTCTTACTTAATAGATTTAAAGAAGAGTTATCTAATGGGCTAACTATAGATGAAGCTATTATAAACAGCTATAAAACTTCAGGTAAGACGATATTATATAGCGGCTTAACAGTTTTAATGGCTTTTGCAAGTTTAACTTTTGTACAATTTTCTATATATAGATCAGCTAATGCTGTTGCTATAGGCATAGCTATTCTTTTAATAGAAATGTTTACTTTTACTCCTATAGCTATGAAATTATTAGGACGTAAGTTGTTTTGGCCTTCTAAACAAGCAAGTGGTCATAAAGAAAGTGGTTTATGGGGAAGAATAACTTCAATGTCAGTAAAGCATCCAGTAGTTTCTTTGTTAGTTGTTGCAGCAATACTCACTCCTGTAATAACATTTAATGCAAATAAATTATCCTTTGATAATATTAAAGATTTAAGTGATTCAAATGAATCGGTAAAAGGCTTTAATATTATTACAGACAAGTTTAGTGCAGGAAAGGTTATGCAGACTACTGTTGTTTTAGAAAGTGATGAGCCTTTAGATAATAATGAAGATTTAGCGGTTATAGATAATCTTACTGAAAAGCTTAAAGGAGTAAAGGGAATAAAAGAAGTATCAGGACCAACTCAGCCTATGGGAACTATAATAGATAATTTTTATACAAATAAGCAGACAGATACTGTAGTGAATGGATTATCTAGTGCAAATGATGGAATTGGAAAGGTTAAGGATGGATTAAACAAGATGGATAATAGCCTATCAGCTCCAGATTTTTCATCCGTTAAAAATCTATCTGAAGGTACTGGTAATCTTGAAGGTGGAATGGATGCAATAACTAATGGATTGGTAAAAATCAATGATGGAATTGCACAAGGAGCAAATGGTGCAGATAATCTAGCATCAGGTATAGGGCAGCTTAAATCTGGCTTAGCTCAAATAAATGGTGGACTTAGTAATATTTCAAGCAAAATCACAGAAATAAATAATGGATATAGCACACTTGGAGATGGATATAAATCATTAGAGACATCTATAAGTCAATTAAAGCAGATTTCATCGATGATGCAGGGAAGCATCTCAAAAGTTGATGCGAAATTACCAAATGATCCAGATGTAGCAGCACTTAAAGAGATGATTAATAAATTAGGTTCTTCATTAGATAGTATTACTTCAGCTATGAATACTGCTAACAATAACTACGATAAACTTACTTCAGGCTTAAATCAGGTCAATGATGGTTTAAAAACAGTTATTGCTAGTACAAGTTCAGATTCAGAGTTTGCAAAAGGTATTAGTGAACTTGAAAATGGTGCTAAAGCACTTTCTAATGGATTAAAACAAGGTAGTGCTGGACAAGAACAAGTTATTTCAAGTATGTCACAACTAAGAAATGGTGCTGATAAAATTAAAACAGGACAAGATTCATTATACAATGGATTAAATAATCTTAGTGGAGGAATGACAAAACTAAAGGATGGATTAAACGGAAGCAGTAATGGATTGTCGAGTATATCAAATGGAATTGATAAGAGTAACGATTTTTTAAATCAGCTTACTAATACAAAAAGTTTTTATATACCAGATGAAGCTTTTAATAATTCAGATATAAGTAAAATGTTTGATGCATATATGTCTAAAGATAGAAAAATAGCGAAGTTAACTATAACTTTAGATTCAGAGCCATATTCTGATTCTTCAATTAATCTTATAGATAATATAAGTACTGTAGTTCAAAATAACCTCAGTGGTACAAAGCTTGCTAATGTAAAATATGGGGTTGCAGGGGCAACAGCTAATTCTAATGATTTAAGTAATGTTGCAACACATGATATAACTTTTACTCAAATAATAGTATTAGGAGCTATATTTATATTACTAGTTATCGTAATAAGATCATTTTGGATTCCAGTTTATATAGTAGGTTCACTTGGAGTGGCTTATTATGCAGCTTTATCATCAACAGCCTTTATATCAAAAATGTTATTTAGTAGTGCAGCAGAAGGGTTGTCTTGGAATGTTCCTTTCTTCTCATTTATAATGATAGCTGCACTTGGTGTTGATTATAGTATATTCTTGATGATGCGCTTTAAGGAATATCCAAATATTTCTGCAAAAGAAGCTATAGTTTTAGCATCAAGAAAAATAGGTGGAGTAGTAATGTCAGCAGCTATTATTCTAGCTGGAACTTTCGCTACTTTATATCCTTCGAATATTGTTATATTAATGGAACTTGCAATAGCTGTTGTCATAGGATTGTTCTTATTAGCTTTTGTTTTACTTCCAATAGCAATACCAGCGCTTATGTCACTATCAGAAGATATTTCAAAAAAATCGAATACTAAAATGAAAGAAATTGCACAAGCAATGAAAAATAATAATTATATAGAAGAAATGTAGATTTAATCAAAATAAAGGTGCCGAAAAAATTGTGGCACCTTTATTTTTTGCATTACAACAAGTATATACTATATAGATATAGATATAGATATAGATATAGATATAGATGATATAGGTATACTTAGAGGGTTGGAATAGAGAGATTCTAAAGATAATATTAAGTTAGAACATTTCTATTATAATAGCAGCTAAATCTTTAGGTGGAACATTCATATCATCATTAAGCCACTGTTGCACAACTCCAATAAACCCTGAGATTGTATAAGGGATGTAATAATAGGCTTTTGTCTTAGAAAATGAACTGTTTACTGGTAAATTAGCATATTTTATAAAGTTCTTAAATTTTTCTATAAAAGCATAATCTCCATCATGTCCAAGTAATATTTTAAACATATCTGCATTGGTTTTTATGAATTCAAGTAAATAAGTTAAAAATGATAATAAATTATCATAGGAGGCTGTTTCTTCTGAAAATTTGTCATAAGCCTCAATAAAATCATTGAATAATCCTGTCTCAATTTTTTCTAACATATCATATATATCATTGTAATAAAGATAGAAAGTTGATCTGTTAACATCAGCCAGGGCAGTAAGTTCTTTAACAGTAATCTTATTTATTTTTTTTTCAGACATAAGTTTTGTTAAGGCTTCTATTAAAACTTTCTTAGTCTTTCGTATACGTCTATCCACTTTATTTTGCTCCATAATAAAAGACCTCCAAGTAAGCAGTTATGATTAGCTAATATTAAGTAAGTTACTCATCATATATTAAGTAGTTTGGCTATAATTGCAAAAAGTATTAATAAATCCTAATTGAAATAGATAATTGTAATAGAATTGTATAAAGTCAGTGCTTTAAATTGATTATAATTTTAAGTATAATACTTTAAGGAGTACTAAGGTTAAAATTAAAATAGGATTATCCTAATTTAAAGAAATGGAGAGAAGTAATGACAGATTACCATAAATTATTAGGCGTAGAAAAGAATGCATCGAAGGAAGAGATAAAAAAAGCCTATGAAATGCAAGTAGATAAAATGAAAAAAGAAGTGGTCAATGAAAAAAGACTTAATCAATTCTTAAAGATATTTGATGAGGCTTATGAAGCTTTAATCAGTTTAGAGGAAAATCAATCGTTTAAAGAAAATTTAACAGTAGCTATAAATCCAAAAGAAATACAAAAAGAAAAAGATTATAGTAATGAAGATGAAGCTTCTAAAAGTAGGCGTAATTCTAGAAGTAAAGCAAAGGGTTCTGGAGGGAAAAGTAATAATCTAAAGAGAAAAGAAACTTCAAGAAATAAAGAGAGAAAAAATAGCTTAAACGATGATAAAGAGGAAAAAGGAAGAAAACAAAGAGCAGCCGAAAAGAAATCGCAAAATGATACTAAAAAGGCATTTAACTTGATTATGCTGCCATTTAAGATATTAGCGTTCCCATTTATAGTTGTATTATCAGTAATAATAGCAGTATTACAGGTTATAAACATAATTTCATGGATAGCAACTAAATTATTAATCGTTGGATCTATATCTGTGGGAGCCATACACTTATATCAGGTTAAAATGGGACAAGCGATAAATTATAATATATTAATTTTGGCTGGTGCAGTATTATTAGCATCATTTTTCTTACCATACATCTTAAAGTTATTATTAAAAGTTTTACAAACAATAAATGATGTATTAAAAGGCTTTGTTTTTTAGGATACATAAAGGAGTTATTAAATGAGATACTATTTAGCGCCCATGGAGGGAATTACTGAATATATATATAGAAATTCTTATGAAAAGTTTTTTGGAAACGTGGATAAATACTTTACACCTTTTATCGTCCCAAATGAAAGTAGAAGTCTTAAGACTAAGGAGCTTGTAGATGTCCTACCTGAAAATAATAAAGGCATGAACATAGTACCTCAAATACTTACTAACGATGCAGAAGGCTTTATTAATACTTCTAGAAAGTTACAACAATTAGGTTATAGCGAAGTTAACTTAAATTTAGGATGCCCTGCAAGGACTGTTGTTTCAAAGAATAGGGGCTCGGGATTTTTGGCAAAAAGGGAAGAACTAGATTCATTTCTAGATAAAATATTCAAGATGGATGATATTAAGATTTCTATAAAAACTAGAATAGGAAAAGATAATCCCGAAGAATTTTATGAGTTAATAAAAATTTACAATAAATATCCTTTGGAAGAGTTAATTATTCATCCTAGAACACAAAAAGACTTTTATGGAAACAAGCCTAATTTAAATGTATTTAGAGATGCACTAGCTCTAAGCAATAACCCAATATGCTACAATGGAGATATTTTCACAATTAATGATTATAATAAATTAGTAGCGGATTTTCCTGAAATAAATACCGTAATGCTAGGAAGAGGCATACTTGCTAATCCAGGGTTGATTAACATAATAAAAAATGATATTAATATAAACAAAAATATATTAAAAGATTTCCATGATGAAATTTTAAATAGATATATAGAGGTGTTTCCGGAAGATATATATGCAATAAATAGAATGAAAGAACTATTTGGATATATGATTTACATATTTTCAGATAATAAAGAATACGCTAAAAAAATAAGAAGTGCACAAAAGTTAAGCGATTATACTGAAGCTGTACAAAGTTTATTCACAGAGCAAGAAATTATAAAAGAAGCTGGATTGTTTTATAATAAGCAATAAAAAAGTCGCAGGCTACTGTGGTTAAATTCTACATTGGGATTAGTAGTCTTTTCATTTAGGTTTCATATTGTACTTCGCACTCTTTTTATTTAAGTTCCGTATGTGCTTCGCGCACTTTTCAGTTAAGTTCCGCATTGTGCTTCGCACTCTTTTCATAGGTGTAGATTTTTTTACGCATCTTTCTTTTTTAACAAATAAAAAATAAGACCTGATTTTAATAGTAATATTGAAATCAGGTCTTATTTAATTGGGCAGAAAATTAAAAGATATTCTAAAATAGATACGTATGTAGTATTGATATTTAATCTGAAATTTATTCAAAAACATATATTGACAATTAAGGATTACAGTTGTATTCTAATTATAGATTACAATTGTAATACAAAAAAGAGGAGTGAAAGTTATGGGAGAAATACCTAAGATATCTGAGGCAGAATGGGAAGTTATGAAAATTGTCTGGACAGATTCACCACGTACATCAAATCAAATTATTGAGGCATTAGAAGATACAAAAGATTGGAAGCCTAAAACAATAAAGACATTAATAAGCAGATTAGTTAGCAAAAATGCACTTGGATTTAAAGAAGAAGGCAGAAAATACTTATATTATCCAATTGTAAATGAAAATGAATGCATACGTGCAGAGAATCAAACATTTTTAAGTAAAGTTTATAATGGAGCTATTAAGAATATGCTAGTAAGTTTTATAAAAGAAAGTGATTTAAGCAAAGAAGATATAGATGATCTTAAAAGGATATTAGACGAGAGGAATAAGTAGTGTATGTACGAGTATTTTAATTATCTTGATCAGCTATTTAAAATAATATTTCAAACATCTATCACTGGCAGCATATTGATTTGTTTAATTTTAGTTTTTAGGAAATTTTACAAAGAGAGAATAGGTATAAAGTTTCAGTATGCATTATGGTTTTTAGTAATACTACGTTTAACCATATTTAAGCTTCCTGAGAGCACTTTAAGCATGTTTAATCTTATAAATAAATTAGGAAAAAATATATTGTTATTAATTCCTAATAAGGAAGTACATTTTGGAAGTATGTTAGAAAAGGGGAGCAGCCAAGCTAGTTCTATGTCTAATCATGATGTTATCCTAGGAACTATAAATTCCATTGATTTTAGCAATAACGAAATTAATGGGTATAGTTTATCAGGTTTAACTATATTGAGTTTTATATGGCTTATGGGCACAGTGTTTATACTCTCATATATTCTGTTTGCATATAAAAAACTGAGAAATAAGATAAGCAGAGAGTCCATACAAAATAACAGCGAATTTTTAGATGTTTTAAAATACTGCCAAAATAAAATGAAAATTAAAAGAGATATACTGCTAGTCGAGACTTCTAGCGTAAAGACACCAGCGCTACTAGGTTACTTTAATCCAATAATTCTAATTCCAACAGATATTCATAAGATAATATCTGTTGATAAATTAAGATATGTATTTCTTCATGAATTATCTCACTTTAAACGTAAAGATATAGTTATTAACTGGATAATAATTTTTTTAAAGACTATTTATTGGTTTAATCCAATTATTCATTATGGTCTTAGAAAGATGAAAGAGGATATGGAAATATGCTGTGATTCACTTGCACTTTCTTATACGGAAGATGAAGAAGTTGCCGAATATGGATTTACAATAATAAATTTGATAGAATATTTTTCAAAGTCAGTTAATTTAGTTGGGGCAACTTCCATAGTAAATAATAAATCTGAAGTAAAAAGGAGAATTGTTATGATAAAAGTTTTTAATAAAAAGGCCTATAGATTTTCTGCAATGGCAGTTGCATCTTTGCTTGTAATTAGCGGTATTGCACTTACTGATGCAAAGGCATCTGCAAATATAAATGGAGCAAGTAATGCAGTAAATGTAGATAAAATTGATTATGCTTTTGTTAATGATCCTAATATAATAGGTGAGTGGCAAAGTGTAGATTTTGTTGAAAACATAGAAGATTTCAATATAAATGATAAGAAATTTAAAGGTGATTTATTTGTTAAAGAGTTAAATTTTACAGAGGATGGAAAGGTAGCAAGAACTGTATTTACATGGACTAAGGATCACATTCTTAATGATGTTGATAAAACTGACAGTAGTTATGTAATCAAAGATATTGATGGTTCAACTTATATGTTCTTTCAATGGAAGAGCGGGGATTATACAATTAGAGGAGAGAAACCTTGCTACTACGTATTGAAAAAAGTTAGTTCTACTCCATCACTCAATACTAATATATCTGGTAATGAAGTTGAAACAAGATCTGATAAAGTTGACTATCCTTTTATTAATGATCCTGAAGTAATTGGAAAATGGGATAGCGTTGACTTTGTGGAGGATATAAATAACTTTAATCCTGAGAAAAAATCATGGAATGGAGATTTATATTTAAATAATTTAATCTTTGATGAAAATGGTAAAATAGAGAATAAAAATATAACTTGGACAAAAGACTTAGTTTTAAATACTAGCGATAAAACTGCTTCTAAATATATAATAAAAGAAATAAACGGTTCAAAGTATATGTTCTTTGAATGGAAAAATGGTGATTATATAGAAAGAGGAGCAACTCCTTGGTACTATGTTTTGAAGCAAGCTAAATAATAAAACAGAATAATATTAAAAATATATAAAAAAATAGTTGTTCGTATAGAATGGATATTTTTTATGTAAAAATTTCTTACTATTTACAATGGAAAAATGTAGTATCATATTATTAGAATTTATGGAAAAGTTACAGGAACGGAAGAGTAATAGAGTATTATGAAAAAGATTTATTGGTTTTTTAAAATTTACGGGAACATTTTTGTTTTCTGCCCCATCTAATAATTGTAATACTTAGCTAGGTAGTATAAATTAAGGAGGAAAAAGATGGAGTTGATATCATTTTTTGATTATAGGAAAAAGTCAACAGTATCTAAAGCGAAGAAAGGCGATAAAGAAGCTTTTTTAGCTCTTATAGATGAAAATAGATTAAATATTTACAGAGTAGCAAGAGGCATTTTAAAGGATAAAGAAGATATTGAAGATGCCATTCAAAATACAATAATAAAATCATTTCAAAAGATAAATTCTCTAAAACAAGATGAGTACTTTAGAACTTGGTTGATTAAAATTTTAATTAATGAATGTACACAAATATTAAGAAAAGGTAAGAAAGTTACTTATTTATCTGAAAATAGCGATACAGAGATCTATAATGATAGTTATGAAAACATTGATCTGACAAAGGCAATAAATTCATTAAGCGAAGAGTTAAGAGTGACAACAGTACTATTTTATTTTGAGGATATGAGTACTAAAGATATTGCAAAATTGCTGAAGATTTCAGATGGAACAGTTAGGTCTAGACTCACAAGGGCAAGAACAAAACTTAGAGAAATAATTGGTGAGGTGGAGATATGATAGAATTAAATGATGATTTATTTGATGATAAAATAAGAAAAAAGCTAAAGGATGAAATTAACTGTGTACCAAATGATATTAACCAAAAGATTGATAGCACACTTAACAAGATAAATAAGAAAAGATTTACTATAAAGAAAGCTTGCTGCATTTTGGTAAGCTGTATAGGGGTAACACTATTACTTGGAATGGCTATGCCAACATATGCAAGCAATATTCCTATTATAGGGAATATATTTAAAATGTTTACCAACAAAACTTATGAAAATTATGATGAGTATGCTTCGGATTTAAACATAACTAAGGAAAGTAGCGGCTTAAAGATGACTATTGATAAAGTGGTTTACGATGAAGTTCAATTATCAATATTCTATACTATTGAAAGTGAAAAGGAAATACAAGATACTCCAAGATTTCCAGGAGCAAAATTAAGAATAAATGGCAAGGAAACTACTTTTAGTGCAGGTGGAACTGGAAAGCTTATGAATGATAATAAAACCTTTGCGGGTTCTATAGAGTACAATGTGTCAAAGCGTAATTCAATGCCTAAGGAGTTTCAAAATGAACATTTTTTGGGTGGATATGTAGATATACCAGATAAATTTGTATTAAATCTAGATATAGATGAAATAGGATTAGATAATCCTATTAAAGGAACTTGGAACTTTAATATTCCTGTAAGTAGTGAAAAGGTTAATGGGAAAGTGAATGAAAAGGAGTGTGACATAGATTTAAGCAATATAGTTAGTGGATATCATATAAACAAAATTATTACAACACCACTAAATACAGTGATACAAGGAACACGTATGGATGATGAAGAAAATGCTAATAGATTATCTTTTGCTGTATTTGATAATAAAGGAAGATATATTAAAAACAAGTCAGAAGGAGCAGTAGGTGATAAAGATAAAGATGGAAATTATATAATGTATTTCAGTAATGGTTTTAAAGAAATTTATGATGATACTGATTACCTAACATTTATACCATGGAAATATAAAAATAATGATAGCCATGAAACTGAAAATAATATTACTGAAAAACTAAATTTAAAAGGAGAAACAAAGTTATATTCCAGTGATGGAAAAGAATATATGACTATTACTAAAGTGAATACTGAAGATGGAAAAACAAAAATTTATTATAAATCAAGATATGGAGTCAATGCAGCCCCAGTTGAAATAGTAGATAATAAAACTGGTGAAAATATAATTTCATTTAGTGATAATTATAATTTTGAAGAGCAAAAAGAAGCTACTACTTATAATGCAGATACTGATGAGTATACAATTACTTGTGATAAAGAAATTAAAGATGGAGACTATTCTGTTAAAACTGTAGATAAATCAAAATCTATCGAAGTTTATGGTGATGAAAAATTCACAATAAAAATTAAATAGTAAATTATATATATTGAAAAAATAATTCTTTATGATAATTCTAAAAATATTGCTAGAATTTTAGCTGTAATAGTAAATTGCGAAATGCGCATTGTGCATTGCAACTATATTTTTGAAGGTGCATCTTAGCCTTATAGAAGAGGCACCTTCATTTTTTTGAGATAAAGCATTTAGGATTACCATAGATAATACCTATTTTATTTTAATAAAATATTAAAATAATTGGACTCTTTATGGTAAATCATTTAAAATTGATATAAGAAAATATAGGTTTATTTTTATTAGTGTGTATTTTAGGGCTTACTTAAGGATAAAAGAGAATTACATAAATTTTTTGATATTAATAAAAACCTATTAGACTATACATAAAACAATTTGGGGAGGAAACTTGATGAATTTACAAATTAAAGAGTTATTAGAAAAAAGAATACTAGTACTAGATGGGGCTATGGGGACTTGTATTCAGAATTATAAATTAGAGGAAAAAGATTATAGGGGAAATTTAAACATCTCTTGTAATCAAAAGGGAAATAATGATATTTTAAATCTCACTAATCCTAATATAATAAGAGAAATTCATGAAGCCTATTTGGAGTCTGGTGCAGATATAATTGAAACTAACACATTTAATAGTACGAGTATATCTCAAAAAGACTACGAAATGGAAGATAAAATATATGAACTTAATTTTGAAGGTGCAAAGCTTGCTAGAGCTGCTGCAGATAAATTTACAGCAGAAAATCCAGATAAACCTCGTTTTGTAGCAGGATCACTTGGACCTACAAATAAAACTGCATCTTTATCACCCGATGTTGAAAATCCAGGTTATAGAAATATAAGTTTTGATGAGCTAGTTGAAGCCTACAAAGAACAAGTTTTAGGACTTATAGATGGAGGAGTAGATTTAATTCTTATAGAAACAATTTTTGATGCATTAAATGCAAGAGCAGCACTTATGGGAGCAAAGTCTGCATTTTTAGAAAAAGGCAAGGACTTACCTGTAATAATATCTGGTACTATTGCAGATAAAAGTGGAAGAATTCTTTCAGGTCAGACTTTAGAAGCTTTTGCAAATACTATGGTAGATGAAAGTATAATTGCAATAGGACTTAATTGTTCATTTGGAGCAAAAGATTTGATACCATTTGTAAAATATCTTTCAAGAACTCAAAATAGATACATAAGTGTTTACCCTAATGCAGGACTTCCAAATTCTTTTGGGGAATATGATGAAAAGCCAGAAGAAACTGCAGCTTTAATAAAAAGTTTAGCAGAGGATGGATGCCTTAACATTGTAGGAGGTTGCTGTGGTACAACTCCAGATCATATAAAAGCAGTAGGTGAAGCTATAAAAGATATTCCACCTAGAAAGATACCAGACATTGAAACTGAAACAGTTTATTGTGGTTTAGAAGCTCTTAGGGCAAATAAGGAAAATAACTTTATTAATATTGGTGAAAGAACAAACGTAGCAGGTTCAGCAAAATTTGCAAGATTAATTAGAGAAAAGAATTATGAAGAAGCTTTATCTATAGCTAAAGACCAAGTTGAAAATGGAGCACAAATAGTTGATATTAACTTTGATGATGCTCTCTTAGATGCAAAAGAAGAGATGGATAAATTCTTAAAGCTTTTAGCAAGTGAGCCTGAAATTTCAAAGGTTCCAGTAATGATAGATTCTTCTAAGTTTGAGGTGCTTGTAACTGGACTTAAAGCTATTCAAGGAAAGCCAATAGTAAATTCAATAAGCCTTAAGGTAGGGGAAGAAGAATTTAAGAGACAGGCGTCTATTATAAGAGATTTTGGAGCAGCTGTTGTAGTTATGGCCTTTGATGAAAATGGTCAGGCAGATTCTTATGAGAAGAAGATAAGTATTTGTAAAAGAGCTTATGATATTTTAGTAAATGAAGTTAATTTCCCTCCAGAAAATATAGTATTTGACCCTAATATTTTAACAATTGCTACAGGAATAGAAGAACATAATAATTATGCAGTAGATTTTATTAATGCAACTAAATGGATAAAAGAAAATTTACCTTATGCAAAAGTAAGCGGTGGTGTAAGTAATCTTTCATTTGCATTTAGAGGTAATAATGTAATAAGAGAAGCTATGCATTCAGTATTTTTATATCATGCCATAAAGAATGGTATGGATATGGGGATCGTAAACCCTGGAATGATACAAATTTATGATGAAATTGATAAAGCTTTACTTGAAAAAGTGGAAGCAGTTATTTTCAATAAAAGTGAAAATGCAGCAGATGAGCTTTTAGAATTTGCAGCAACCTATAATAAAGTGGATAATAAAGCGGAAGAAAATAAGGAAGCTTGGAGAAATGAAGATGTCAAAGAGAGATTAAAGACTGCCCTTGTAAAAGGTATAGATAAATATATTAAAGAAGACGTAGAAGAGGTAAGATTAGAATATAGCAAATCCTTAGAAGTAATAGAAGGACCTCTTATGGATGGAATGAATGAAGTAGGTAAGCTTTTTGGTGAGGGTAAGATGTTTTTACCTCAAGTTGTTAAAAGCGCAAGAGTAATGAAAAAAGCTGTTGAAGTCTTGATGCCATATCTTGAAGAAGAGAAAAGCAGCAGTGGAAGCATTAGTGCTGGAAAAGTAGTTTTTGCGACTGTAAAAGGTGATGTTCACGATATAGGTAAAAATATTGTGTCAGTAGTTCTTTCGTGTAATAACTTTGAAGTTATTGACCTTGGAGTAATGGTGCCTACAGAAGTTATTTTAGAAACAGCTAAGAAAGAAAATGCAGATATTATTGCTTTAAGCGGCCTTATAACACCATCCTTAGAAGAAATGTCAAATGTGGCAGAAGAGATGGAAAAGCAAGGCTTTAAAATTCCACTAATGGTAGGCGGAGCTACAACATCAAAGGCTCATACAGCAATTAAAATTGCACCTAAGTATTCTGGTGGAGTAATTCATACAACTGATGCGTCAAAAGCTGTTGAAGCTGCTAAACTTCTTTTAAATAAGGATAAAAAAGCAGAATATCTTAATAAGATAGAATCAGAATATGAAACTTTAAGAGAAACATTTAACAAAGTACCTAGAAAATTTGTCACTTTAGATTATGCAAGGGAAAATAATTTCAAGAAAGAATGGGATAAAGAGCAAATCGAGAAGCCTAAAATGTTAGGGATAAAGAAATTTATTGATTTTCCTATAGGGAAATTAAGAAAATATATAGATTGGAGCTTTTTCTTCATTGCTTGGGATATGGGAATGACATATCCACAAATCCTTGAAGATGCAAAATACGGTGAAGAGGCTAAGAAATTATTAGCTGATGCTGAAAAAATGCTTGATAAAATGGAGCGTGAAAATATTTTAAAAGCAAATGCAGCCTTTGGTCTATTCGAAGCTAATTCTGCAGGGGATAATATTGAAGTTTATAATGATTCTGAAGTGATTAACTTTAATCTTTTAAGGCAGGAAGAAGAGAAAAAAGATAATACATATATGTGCTTATCTGATTTCATAGCTCCTAAAGATACTGGGATAAAGGATTATATAGGTGCATTCATAACAACAGGAGGAATAGGTGCAAAAGAATATGCAGATAAGCTTAAAGCCTCTGGCGATGATTATGGTGCAACAATGGTTATTTTACTTGCAGATAGGCTTGCAGAAGCTTTTGCAGAATATGTTCATGAAAAAGTGAGAAAAGAATACTGGGCATATTCGCCAGATGAGAATTTATCCATCGAAGAAATATTTAAAGGTAAATATAGAGGAATAAGGCCTGCAATTGGTTATCCTTCCCTCAGAGATCATTCAGAAAAAGTTAAATTATTTAACTTACTCGATAAAGAAGGAGAGCTTAATGTAAAACTTACTGAAAGCTATATGATGTCACCAACTGCAAGCACCTGTGGTCTTTACTTTGGAAATAAAGATGCTAAATACTTTGACATTAATAAAATAAATCATGATCAGTTTGATGATTATGCTCAAAGGAATGGCAGAGATAAAGGTGAGCTTAAAAAGCTTATGTATACAATTATAGATTAGGATTCTTTTGATAAAAGTCAGAAGACAGTTTAATTGAATAAAATATACCCTATAAGATAGACGATTTAATAAAAGCCTATCTTATAGGGTACTTTTATGTATAATAGAATAAATAATACTAGGAGAAAATTAGGATGAGCAAAAAGATATTTACAGATGAAGAAGTAATGCTATTATCAAAAAATATATATGTGAAAAATGTTAGTAATAAAGGAATTACATACACTGATGAATTTAAGCGCATATTTATAATCGAAAATCAAAACGGAGAATTACCTAGGCAAATTTTTGAGAAAGATGGCTTTGATATAAATATTATAGGTATAGAGCGGGTTCATTCATCAGGCAAAAGATGGCGCTCCGCATTTCGTAGAAATGGAGTTGCTCAATTGCAAGATACCAGAAAATTTAATACAGGCAGACCAACCGAAAAAGATTTATCGCTGCAACAGAAATACGAGAAACTTGAAGCTAAAGTTAAGCTTTTGCAAGCTGAAAATGAGCTTTTAAAAAAGTTAGAAATGCTAGAAAGGGGGATGAGAAAAAGCAAATAAACTTGTTGGCTAAAGAAAAATTTATAATTATCCAAGAAACTATAGAAAAATACAAACTAAAAAACAAAATTAAATTCTTGTGTGAATTAGCAGGCGTTTCACGCTCCGGTTATTATAATTATTTTTTACCAAAGTCAATATCTACACGTAGTAGACAAGACTCTAAAGATATAGAAAGCTATACAAATATACTAGCTGCATATAACTTTAAAAAACGTAGTAAAGGTGCTAAGCAAATTAAAATGACGTTACAAAATGAGTTTAGTATAAATTATAATCTTAAGCGTATTAGAAGAATTATGAAAAAATATAACCTTGTATGTCCTCACAGAAAAGCAAATCCTTATAGAAGAATGATGAAAGCAACTAAGGAACATAGGGTCTTACCAAATTTATTAAATAGAAATTTTAAACAAGGTATACCAGGAAAAGTACTGTTAACTGATATATCATATCTATTTTTTAAGAATGGTCAAAAGGCTTATTTATCGACCATTTTAGATGCTTCAACAAACGAAGTATTAGCATACAATGTTTCAAAGAGCTTAAAAATAGACATTGTAACAAATACAATCGATATACTTTTAAGATCAAGTAAAATTAAGCTTAATAAGGATGTGTTTATTCATTCAGATCAAGGAGCTCATTATACAAGCCCAATTTTTCAGAATAAACTCAAAGAAAATAAGATAGGACAGTCTATGTCTAGACGCGGAAACTGCTGGGACAACTCCCCTCAAGAATCGTTCTTTGGGCATTTAAAAGATGAAACATATTTAAAAGATTGTGAGACTTTCGAAAAATTAGTTAAAGAAATTGATGATTATATGATTTATCATAATAATTATAGATGCCAGTGGAATTTAAAAAAGATGACTCCTGTTCAATACAGAAATCATCTTCTTAATGTTGCTTAGGCTTTTTTAAACTGTCCTTGACAAAGGATATATTTTAGAAAAATAAAACTATATAGATTTTTATTTTATAACAGCAGTTTAGTGTGTCAGCATGAGATGACATGTTAAACTGCTTTTTCAAGCATGTACATAAGTATAACTTATTTTAAAATTCTACATGAAGTAAATATTATCATATGGTTGCCAATTATTCTAAATTTGAAAGTGAGATCTTATAAGTTGTTTTATTATATGACCAAAATCTTATTCAGTAAGCACATTAAACTCACATTATATATATAACCAATATAAACTTCATTTGATAGTTTATATATTATCTTAATGAAGCTTATATGGGCCATTTTTATGGATTGGAATTTTATTTAAATTATAGGTATCCAATTTATGATTTCGGTAAGTTACCACATAAATTTAGTTTTAAAGCTGGATATATATGCTTGCACCTTAATACAATTAGTTTTACTTTGAACTATCTGATGAATCTGAAGAACTTGTCATATTGCCTTTTTTAGAAGCAGACTTTTTAGCACTGCCAGAGTAAACGCTACTAACAGAATTTTGTACTGAATCATCTGAATTTAATATCTTTAGACCTTTAACGTCGTATGCATTTCTAACCATAATTTATGTTCTCCTTTCACTTTTTATAAACTAGTAAAATTTAGATAAACTTAATTTACCTAACAAATATATTTTGTCTTGATTTCTTTAGTTTATGACAGGAAGTTTATCACTTTGAATGATTATTATAGTATTAAAAAGTAGTTGGAAACGGTAAAATTACTATTGAAAATAAGATTAGCATATTGTATAATGATAGAAATTAAAATTTAGGAGAAAGTATTATGAAAGCATTTAATATGAAAAAAATAAACTTCATACATCATCACCAGTAAGACTTGGTCTGTTAAAGCGGCAGATACAAGTCTATAATTCGTAGGCTTGTATCTGCTGGTGATGATAAATTAAATGTCAGTAATAATTTGTTAAGCCATGTAGGATATATGCCTGCATGGCTTTTTGTCATTTAAAGCAAAATATAAAACAATTTATTTGTAAAATATAAAAATTAATATTTAAAAGGAGATTAAGATTATGAAGAATAATAAAATACAACCAAGTATATTACCAGGATTTATGGAATTATTGCCTAAGGAGCAACAAATATTTAAAGACATAGTAAGAAAAATAACTAAATTATATGAAGAAAATGGATTTTTGGAAATTGATACTCCAGTCATTGAAAAGTCTGAGGTACTATTAGCTAAAAGTGCAGGAGAGACAGAAAAACAAGTTTATAGATTCAATAAGGGAAGTAATGATTTATCTTTGAGATTTGATTTGACAGTGCCGTTTGCAAGATATTCATCACAGTATTTTAATGAATTAACATTTCCATTTAAAAGATATCAAATCGGAAAGGTATATAGAGGTGAAAGAAATCAGAGAGGAAGATACAGGGAATTTTATCAGTGTGACATTGATATCATAGGTAATAACAAGCTTAGTATTAATAATGATGCATTTGTAATCAGTATGGTTTCTAAAGGATTTAAGGCTATCGGTCTAAAAAAATATAAATTTCAAATAAGTAATAGAAAAATATTATCTGCTATTTTAAATAATTTAGAGATTGGTAATGTAACTGAAGTCCTAATATTAATTGATAAATACGATAAAATAGGAGAGGAGGAGTTTAAGAAATCATTAAATGAATTAATTGGAGTGGAAAAGGCAGATGTTATTAATAAAATCATAAATTTAGATGGAAGTAATGAAAGTATATTAGAACAACTAAAGAAGTTAAATTTCAATTCAGAGGAGTTTCAAAAAGGTTTGGAAGAACTTGAAGCAGTTAAAAAAATGCTTAAGCTTTTTGGTGTAGAAGATAATGAATATGCAATTAACTTAAAAATAATAAGAGGGCTTGATTATTATACAGGGACAGTATTTGAAACATTTTTAATGGAGAATGAAAAATATGGCTCTATATGTTCAGGTGGAAGATATGATAACTTAGCACAAAATTACACAGATAAAGTATTACCTGGAGTAGGTATATCCATCGGTATTACGAGATTATTTTTTGTATTAAAAGAAATAGGATTTCTTAATAGCTACAAGATAGAAAAATCAATGGAATATTTAATAATACCAATTGGTGATACGCTTGAATATTGCACTGAGATATATAAAAAATTAATTGATAAAGAAAAATATGTAGAAATATATCTTGAAGATGATAAATTAAAGAAAAAACTTAACTATGCAAATAAATTAGGGATACAGAAAGTGATATTAATAGGTGAAGATGAAGTAATAAGCAAACAAGTTAAAATAAAAGATATGATTAGTGGTGAAGAAAAAATTGTTGATATTGAGAGACTGTAACTTTTGCATCGCATATGAAAAATAGGAAACACTTCTTTCAAAAAATAAAAAAGCAAATTGAGAGAATTTAGACAATGATAAATAAATTTAATCTTTCGCACTGTTTCCATATAAAAACACTATACTTTAAGTGAAATGTAGTGTATACTACAGTAGATTTATGAATGTTTAAAGTGCTAGTTTTGATGTTTATATTAAGAGTTATCTTACAATCTTTTTTTATAATTTAACCATTCATAAATTACAAATATAAAAAAATAAGCAATTAATGAAATAAAAGGTTGCTATTTAAAATTAAAGCTGTTATAATAAATTTTGTAAGAAAAAGAAAAAGGTTTTTTATAGATAGTATGGATTTCTCCTTTTAGAGAATTATATGAATCGATATTAATCTTTAATTTTAGAAGGAGGAATTGAATATGCAAGATAAAACTTTAGTATGTAAAGATTGTGGAAATGAATTTGTTTTCACAACTGGAGAACAAGAATTCTACAAAGAAAAAGGATTTGACAACGAACCAGTTAGATGTCCTGATTGTAGAAGAGCTAGAAAGCAACAAAATAATAGAAGATAGTTTTGATTATTTTAGGAGTTATAAGATTTTCTTGTAACTCTTTTTTGATTCTTTATGAAGTGCCCATGAAGGCAGACGTATTCAGAAAAGTATAATAAAAATAGTTTAATTTTCGCAGGAAATTACAATTAAATCAGTGGCATTGTATCCCTTGTAGGTATAAATTATGGAAAAGGCTGATTTAGAAGATCATGTTTTAGAGGAGAATAAAAAAGAAAATGTATTCGCCTATCAGAGGTTGATATGTAAGAAATCTCCAGATCCAAAGTAGTCTGCAATTTTGTTCTATAGTCTGAAAATATTAAAAAATATGTATATTGCAAAAATAATTCTTCATCATAATTCTAAAAATATTACAAGAATTATAGATGTAATTGTGAATTGTAACATATATATATATAAACAGGTGAGAAAAATGATAAAATAGTTGCTACATTTTAAAGTTTATAGTAAAGAATTTTTGCTATAGAGGTTTTTATAATGTGAGGGTTCTTGAGTGGTTAATCCCTAAAAAGCTACTTTCCAAAAAATGGTTAATCTAAAGCGATAATAGAACAAGAAATTTACTTTGTATTTTTGAGAAATCCTTGAACTTATAAAAAATCAACGTAGGAATATCTTAAGTTGATTTTTTTTATTTATGGTGGTACAATATCATTAAATTTGAAATTTGAGGTGAAATGATGATTAAATTTTCTTGCTAATTTTTAAAGTGCAATATAATAGCGGAGTGAATGAGTGGACTCTGTTTATTTTGTTGTACATATGCAAGAAAGTTATTCTATTTTCTCTTAATATATACTTTTATGTTATGCTATATAAATTAGCTAAACTATGTGTATTTATGAGCTGTAAGGATAATAATTTCTTGCAGCTCTTATTTTTTTCTAAACTACGATATAAGGAGGTGAAAAGTATCATGGAAAATAAAGATACAAACCTAACACATGACAATCTTCATATAAAGCCGGATACTTCAAGCGACGTTTATATTTATATGAAGTAGAAGCAGTCGCCTAATTTTCCGACTTTGTTATTTTAGATTAATAATAAACTAATTACAAAGGAGGACAAATGCATGTCTTTAATAAATGTTACAAACCTTACCTTCTCTTATGATGGTAATTATGATACTATTTTTGAAAATGTTAGTTTCCAGATTGATACTGATTGGAAATTGGGATTTACGGGAAGGAATGGACGAGGAAAGACTACTTTTTTTAATCTTTTACTTGGAAAATACGAATATACTGGAAATATATCAACCAACGTAAATTTTGAATACTTTCCATATGAGGTAGAAGAACAAGAAAATTTTACAATAGATATTATAAAGGAAATTAGCCCAAATTCAATGGATTGGGAAATAACGAAAGAACTATCGATGCTAGATATAGACGACGATGTTCTATACAGACAATTTTACACTCTATCAAAAGGAGAGCAGACCAAGGCATTGTTAGCAGCTATGTTTTTGAAGGAAAATTCGTTTTTGCTTATTGATGAACCTACAAATCATTTGGATGCTGAGGCTAGAAAAAAACTTAGTAATTATTTAAGAAAAAAGAAAGGATTTATTTTAATTTCACATGATAGGGCCTTTCTAGACAATTGTATTGATCATATTCTCTCAATAAATAAGACCAATATAGAAATACAGAAAGGTGATTTCTCAAGTTGGTGGGAAAATAAAAAGAGACAGGATGGATATGAGTTAGCAGAAAACGAAAAACTTAGGAGAGACATTAATCGTTTATCAGAATCTGCTAAGCGAACTAGTAGTTGGTCAAGTGAAGTGGAAAAATCAAAAAAAGGAACAACTAACTCTGCCTCTAAGATTGATAAAGGATATGTTGGTCATAAAGCTGCTAAAATGATGAAGCATTCCAAATCAATTGAAAATAGACGGGAGGCTTCAATTGAAGAAAAAGCTAAGCTTTTAAAAAATATTGAAAGTTCGGACAGCTTGAAAATCTCTCAGCTTGCCTATCATAAAAATAAGCTTTTGGAACTCGAAAATGTGTCAATATTTTATGGAGACACAATGGTTTGTAAAGATATAGGCTTTAGTATTGAACAAGGTGAAAGAATATCACTTAAGGGTAAAAACGGAAGTGGAAAATCAAGTATTATCAAGCTTATTTGTGATGAGAATATAAAATATACAGGTACTTTTAGAAAAGGCAGCGGACTAAAAATATCATACGTATCACAGGATACATCTTATCTTAAGGGAAATTTGACTAACTATGCTCTTGAAAACAGCATTGATGAAAGTCTTTTTAAAGCAATTTTGAGAAAGCTAGATTTTTCAAGAGAGCAATTTGAGAAGGATATATCATCCTTTAGTGGTGGGCAAAAGAAAAAAGTACTGATTGCAAAAAGTCTTTGTGAAAAAGCTCACTTGCATATTTGGGATGAACCCCTTAATTTCATTGATGTTATCTCTCGTATGCAGATAGAAGAGTTGTTACTTGAATATTCACCAACACTATTATTTGTAGAGCATGACAGTGAGTTTTGTAAAAATGTTGCAACAAAGATTGTGGAGCTTTAATTAAATCAATTTAAATTTATTAAAGTGGGGAGCAAGGGCTCTCCACTTTTTGCTTATCTATTATTTAAGTATTTTTATTTACATATTTCTTCATAGCCTCAAAACTCTCATTGCTTATAACATGTTCAATTCTACATGCATCTTCAACAGCAATTTTCTCATCTACACCAATAGATTTTAACCAGTTAGAAAGAAAAGTATGCTTTTCATAGACCATATTTGCTATTTCTTTACCCGCGTCAGTAAGAACTATATTTCCATCATCTGTTATAGATATATATTCTTTTTCGCGAAGATTTTTCATAGCAACGCTTACACTGGATTTTTTAAAATTAAGCTCTGTAGCAACATCAATAGAACGAACTGCATGTGATTTTTGGCTTAAAATTAAAATTGTTTCTAAATAGTTTTCGACTGATTCATTTATAGCCATATAAAGACCCTCTTTCAATAAAATCTATGTAATGAAATTTAAATTTTAATGAAGTAAGTATATCATAATGCATATTTAACATCAAATTTAGAGGAAGAATAGCATATATGAAAATCATTGTGATGAGAATATAAAATATGCAGGTATTTTTAGAAAAGGCAGCGGACTTAAGATATAATACGCATCACAGGATATATATCATCTGTAATTTTATGAGAAAAGTAATTAATGCACTGGACAATCTTACTAGAATATATTAAACTGATATTAGTTAGTTAAGACTAACTGAAGCTGTTTTATTATCCAGTAGTGTAATTGTTTTGAATTTTTGTGATGATTTTATCATGCATGTTATCGTGAAATAGGGGCACTATATAAATATAATATTGAGTTAGTTAAGACTAACTATAAATAGAATATTAAGTAATCATAAAATATATGAATTTTATGATTTTTAAATATATACGTTGCAAAAATAATTCTTCATGATAATTCTAAAAATATTGCACGAATTTTAGCCGTAATTGCGAATTGTGAAGTGTGTGTTGTGAATTGCAATATATATCATCAAATAAAACATAATAGTTAAATGAAATTATATCTGTGAATTTCTAAAAAGTAAATTCGCTTAAAAATATTATTCTATAGTTATATAAGAGAGGTGGAGAAGAGAAATGAGTATTGTTATAATTGGTGGCCATGATAGAATGGTTTGTGAATACAAAAAAATATGTAAGAATTATAATTGTAAAGCAAAGGTCTTTACTCAAATGCAAAGTAATTTGAAAAAGCAAATTGGAAAGCCTGACCTACTTGTATTGTTCACAAATACTGTATCTCATAAAATGATACAATGCGTGTTATCTAATACTGATACAAATGAAGCTGAATTAATACGATGTCATCAGAGCAGTGGAACTGCCTTAAAAAAAATACTAGAATACAAGTGTTCTAATATTAATAATTAAAGTTTAAAATTTATTTAAAGGAATTGAGAAATATTGTACAACTATTTTAAGTAGCCGTACAATATTTCTTTTTTTATAAAATTCAATTATGTTTTGGAGCTAAATATAATGTTTTGGGCTTGTAAGAAAAAAATGGAATATAGTATAATTCAGTATAGTTAGTTGAGACTAACTGAGCTGAATTCTTTAAATTATAAAGATAAGAGGTGAATTACTTTGGAGAGAATAGATATCCCAGGGTGTGGTAGCATTTGCATGCATGAAATATTTCCTGGAATTGTACTAAACTATGAAGAGTTTAAGTGTAAAGAGTTATCATTATTCGCAAATGAACAAGTCATGCCAAAAATAAATGGGGAAATGATTGAAATCGGATATTGCCATGAAGGACGTATTCAATGTGAATTTGAGGGAGGTGTATGTGTTTATATGGGAAGTGGCGATTTGTATGCAGGGCTTATGGGAAAGTATCCTCCAGTTAATACTTTTCCAATGGCAGAATATAAGGGGATTTCCATATACATTTATATTGATGAACTTTCTAAGTGTTTACCTGAAATTTTAAAAGGCGCCCTGATTGACATAAAGACTTTTCAGAAGAGGTTGTTTTCTTCAGAAAAATATTTTGTAAAGGTTGGAAACTGCATTAATTGGGTAGGGGGGAAGATAGAAAGAATTTTTCTTGATTTGTTTAGTTTACCTGATTTGCCAGAAGCAGTTATAGAAAGCTATTTAAAGATTAAAGTGTTAGAACTTATTTTGCTTTTAAATGAGAACTGTGCCAATGAGAATGAAACTAAAAATAAATACTATTTAAAAGCACAAACTGAAATTGTGAAAAATGTTCATGATGAGCTTATTAAAAATCTATCGAATAATCTTACACTTAAGCAGTTGGCAGAAAAATATAATATAAGTCAATCAGGGCTTAGCAGTTGCTTTAAAGCTATTTATGGTAAAAGCATTGCAAAATATATAAAGGAGTATCGAATAGAATATGCTGCATCTTTGCTTAGAAAAACTGATGAAACTGTTATGAATATATCAGCAACAGTTGGATATGAAAACCAAAGCAAATTTGCAGCAGCTTTTAAGGAAGCAATTGGGGTGAATCCAACAGAATATAGAAAAGGAGATATGGATGCATTTGAAAATTTAACTTTATAGATTTAAATGGTACAGAAATAATAATCTAAATCACTATTTTATAAAGGAGTGCTGATTTACAGTAAATTGTAAAATAGTGCGTATTATAACCATGTTATTTTGAAGAAATTATATAGTAGAAAAGGGGAATTTAAATGATTAAAAAGAAAGAAGGACTTTCCAGAATGATGGAGTTCGCTGGAAAGTATAAATTTTTAACTTTGCTGGCATTTATTCTGTCCGCTATAAGTGCTGTTTTAGCATTAGGACCATTTGTCTGTTTATGGTTTGTAGCAAGAGAGATTATTACGTTACTTCCGAAAGCACCTAATGTTATGGAACTTTCATTTTATGGATGGTGCGCTGTATTTCTAGCTGTAATAAGTATGCTTATATATTTTATAGCACTTATGTGTTCACATGTTTCTGCATTTAGGATTGCAAGGAACATGAGAATTAAGGCTATTCATCATATAGTAAAACTTCCATTAGGCTTTTTTTCAAGTAACAATACAGGGAAGCTTCGAAAGGTTATTGATGATAATGCAGGTTTAACAGAGACATTTTTAGCACATCAGCTTCCAGATTTAGCAGGAGCGATAGTATCACCAATTGCAATATTTGTTTTACTGTTTATTTTTGATTGGAGACTTGGAGCAGTTTGCCTAATTCCTACAGTAATAGGTGTTCTTTGCTTGAAAAAATTAATGGGGGGAGAAAAAGCAGATTCTATAGAAAAATATCAAAATGCTCTTGAGGAAATGTCCAATGAAGCTGTGGAATATATTAGAGGAATTCCAGTAGTAAAAGTATTTCAACAAACTGTATTTTCTTTTAAGAGTTTCCATGATTCAATTAATAGATATAGTAAATTTGCATCTAGTTATGCCACTGAATGTCAGATTCCTATGACTATATTTACTGTAGCTGTTAATGGAGCCTTTGCATTTTTAATACCAGTTGGAATTCTCGTTATTAAAAATACATCAGATTATAAAGGTTTTTTACTTGATTTTATATTTTATGTATTGTTTACCCCAGTAAGTGTTAATATGCTAACCAAGATAATGAAGATAATGGAAAACATTATGGTGGCGAAGGAGGCAGTTAAAAGGATTGATGCCATTTTATATGAAAAGCCGTTAAAAGAGTCAGAAGATCCACGAAAAATAAATGGAAGAAGAGTTTCATTTGAACATGTTACGTTCACTTATCCAGGAAATACGTCGCCTACAGTAGATGATATAAGTTTTACTATTAATGAAGGTGAAACTATAGCATTAGTAGGGGCATCAGGTGGTGGAAAAAGTACGGTAGCAGGCTTAATACCAAGATTTTTCGATGTTAATAATGGGAATGTTAAAATAGATGGTGTTGATGTTCGTGATGTTTTAAAAAAGGATTTAATGGACAAAGTTTCTTTTGTATTTCAAAATACAAGGCTCTTAAAAGCAAGTATCTTAGAAAATATTAGAATAGCCAAACCAAAAGCAACCATAGATGAGGTGCTTGAAGCAGTTAGACAAGCACAATGTACAGATATTATAGAAAAATTTCCGGAAGGCATTAATACGGTAATTGGTGGAAAAGGAATATATTTATCTGGTGGAGAGTGTCAGAGAATAGCTTTGGCTAGGGCTATATTAAAAGATTCACCGATTGTAATATTAGACGAGGCTACAGCATTTGCAGATCCTGAGAATGAGAGTCAAATACAAAAGGCTTTCGAAAAACTTACTAAAGGAAAAACAGTACTTATGATAGCTCATAGATTATCTACTATATGTGGAGCTGATAAAATATTAGTTATGTCAGATGGAAGGATAAAAGAACAAGGAAAGCATGAAGAATTATTAAAAGAGAATGGTATATATGCTAATATGTGGAAAGAGTACTGCAGATCTATTTCATGGAAAGTAACAAAGAAATTAGATGAGAATAACGATAGCTCTTTTAAGAAAAGCAAGAGGTTAGGTAAAGGTAATGATAAGGAGGTTCTTATATGATTAATATTCTATGTGATAAATTTGCATTGACCAAGCAAGGCGCAAAAGATTTGCTACAAGGAATACTTTTTAGTACACTGGCAGATATCGCTTTGATGATTCCAGTGGGGCTAGTTGTTATGGTTATTAGAGATATGTTAGCTCCAATTACAGATGGTATAAACATTAATTTACAACTGTCCAAATATATTATAATGATTCTTATAACATTAGTTATATTGTTTGCTGTAAATTGGATGCAATACAAATCTTCATTTATTGCAGTTTATGGTGAAAGTGCTAACAGAAGAATAAATTTAGCTGAAAGATTAAGAAAGCTTCCTCTATCTTTTTTTGGAAGGAGAGACTTATCTGATTTAACAAATTCAATTATGGTAGATTGTACAGATTTAGAGCATGTATTCTCTCATGCAATACCGCAGTTTATTGGTGCTATTGTATCTACAATACTTGTTGGAATAGGAATGTTGATTTTTGATTGGCGTATTGGAATTGCACTTTTGTGGGTAGCGCCTATATCGTTTTTAATCGTCATTTGCTCGAAGAAACTGCAAAATAAATTTAGCATAAAAAACATCGCTGCGAAACGAAAAGTTGCTGATGGAATACAGGAATGTTTAGAGACTATAAAGGATTTAAAAGCTTATAATCAAGAAAAAGAATATCTTTTAAAGTTAGATAATATTATAGATAATGCTGAAAAGATACAAGTTAGAAATGAGCTTACTACAGGAATTATGGTGGTTAGCGGACAGATGCTTCTAAAAGTTGGCTTTGCCACAGTAATTTTAATAGGTGGAACTCTTCTTGCAAAAGGAAAGACGGATTTATTTATATATTTAGTATTTTTGATTGCTGCTTCAAGATTTTATGATCCAATTTGCGATTCCTTAATGAATCTTGCAGATATATTTTCATCAAGCCTTAAAATAGAAAGAATGAAGAAGATGCAAGATCATCCAGTTCAACTTGGATCAGAGATATGCAAAACAAATGGGTATGATATAATTTTCAATCATGTAGCATTTTCATATGATAATAAAAATAATGAGAAAGTCTTAAAAGATGTATCTTTTACTGCGAAGCAGGGACAAATAACTGCTTTAGTAGGTTTATCAGGAGGCGGAAAAAGTACAGCAGCAAAGTTAGCAGCAAGATTTTGGGATGTTACTGAAGGGAGCATAACTCTTGGTGGAGTAAATATAAATTCTGTGGATCCAGAAGTACTTCTTAAAAATTATTCTATAGTGTTTCAAGATGTCATACTTTTCAATGATACAATTATGAATAATATTCGTTTGGGGAAACGTAATGCAACAGACAAAGAAGTAATAGCGGCAGCTAAGGCGGCATGCTGCGATGATTTTATAAAAAGGATGCCAGATGGATATAATACGGTGATAGGAGAAAATGGTTCAACTTTATCAGGAGGAGAGCGCCAAAGAATTTCTATTGCAAGAGCCTTGTTAAAAAATGCTCCTGTAATTTTATTAGATGAAGCAACAGCCTCTCTTGATGTGGAAAATGAGACAAAGATACAAGAGGCAATTTCAAACCTTATTAAAGATAAAACAGTACTTGTTATTGCTCATAGAATGCGAACAATATCAGGCGCAGATAAGATAGTTGTATTAAACGATGGATATGTAGCAGAGCAAGGAACACCATCAGAATTATTAAAACAAAATGGAATTTATGCAAAGATGGTAGAATTGCAGCAGGAAAGTTCAAAGTGGAAGATAAAATAAAATTCTTTTAAGGTAGTAATTTATATAGATATTCGTGATAGTTTACCGAAATCATAAATATGGTAATATTCTAAACAATATACATTCTTAAGAATATTAGAATTTATATTCTAATACATGGGATGATGTTATGGAACTAGGTACAGGATAAATTGATAATTTACTTAAGTAATGAAGGGGAATCAAGCTATAACAGGTAAGATTCTCTTTCTTTTTTATTCTCTAGGAGTCTATATTGAAGTGAAATCAGCAGATATTGTGGTGAGTGTATAAATTACGAAAGAAGGAACTAGAAGGTTACATCTTAAGAGAAAATATATTTAGTTTCTAAATTTTTCTAATGTGGTTCAAAAAAGCAGATTCAAAAAATATGTGAGGCCGGTTATAAAATCAGATGAAATATGTTAAGCTTTTTGATATACTTAAAAATAGAAAAAATTATCTAGGTTTCTTTAAAATGTATTTGATTTTTATTAATCAGATTTGAGAGGAAGTTTTATCATGGGAGAATTATCAAAGCTACCTAATATCGGCAAAGAAGTGGAAAGGCAGTTAAACGAAGTAGGAATATTTACTTATGATGAATTAAAAGCAACTGGAGCAGAGCAGGCATGGCTTAAGATACAAGAAAATGATCCTTCGGCATGCATCCACAGATTGCTGGCACTGGAAGGTGCTATTGATGGTATTAAAAAAACAGAGCTATCACAGAAACGTAAAGAAGATTTAAAAGATTTTTATAATTGGAATAAAGGAAAGTAGTAATTTATAAAAGGAGAATAAAAAAATGGTTTTATTAGTAGTTGATACACAAAAATTAATAACAAACGAAAAATTATATAACTTTAATGCATTTGTATCGAATGTAGAAAAAATAATTAGTGAAGCAAGGAAAAATGATATTGAAGTAATATATATACGTCATGATGATGGACCTGGGAGTGAGTTAACAAAAGGAACTGACGGCTTTGAAGTATATGAGAAATTTCAACCAATTAATGACGAAAAAATATTTGATAAAAAAGTAAATAGTGCTTTTAAAGGGACAGGCTTATTAGAATATTTAATGGATAAAGACGAAAAAGATATAATAATTGTAGGAATTCAAACAGATCTATGTGTTGACGCTACTATAAAATGTGGATTTGAGCATGGCTTCAATATGATAGTCCCTGCTTATGCAAATACAACTATTGACAATAAATTCATGTCAGGAGAACAAACATATGAATACTACAATGAATTTATATGGAATGGAAGATATGCAGAATATATTTCGATGGATGAAACTATTAGAAGAATGAATTAAATAAGGTGTAAATATTTTTTACAAGGAGAAATTATAAAATGAAATCCACTAATATATATGTTATTCATGGTTATACATCTTCCAGTAAATCCGAGTGGTTTCCATGGTTGAAAGAACAGTTTAAAGATAGCTCCATTAAGGTTAATGTTCCGGATATGCCTGATTCAGGAGATCCACATCTTGAACCTTGGCTTAATCATCTTCATAAATGTATTATGGATATTGATGAAGATACGATATTAATTGGTCACAGCCTTGGATGTATTACAGTACTGCGCTATATTCTAGAAAAAAACGTAAGAATAAAAGGTGCAATACTTGTCGCAGGTTTCATAAATAAAAATCCTATGGATGAACAAACAGAAGGTATTCAAGAATTTGTAGATAGTCCACTTAATGTTGCTAAAATAAAAACTTTAATTCCAAAGAGAATAGTTATTACTGCAACAGATGATGACATTGTGCCAACAGAGGCAACACAAAAACTAGCAGAAGAGTTAGACGCAAATCTTATTATTCTTGAGTCAGGAAAGCATTTTATCGCTCGTGATGGGTATACTAAATTTCCTGTTTTATTAAATGAAATTAAGAAATTAATTGACGCATAGAATATACGTTATTTAGAGGTAATGATCATAGTTAAAACACTTATAATTCAATAATCGAAGGATATAATATTTAAAAAATATGTTGCGATTAAGGATATTGTGAAAGATAATATTTGAAGAAATAATATATTTCGCTGAATAATAACAGATTATATTAGGAATTATTTTTAGTATGGCTTTTTATGTAAAAATCTATAGATATCCAATTTAAGAATTCGACTTATTAGATGAACAGATTTACAAAATTGCTAGAATTTTAAGATCATATCTTTACTAGAAATCATAAATATATTTGTGAAGAAAACATTTGAAAATGAGCTGTTAAAGGTTCTTAGCTGTAGGTTGTTCCAATTTAGCTTGTGAAGTGAGAGTCCAAAATTTTATTTTGGGTTCTCGAACTTCCTCAGCGAATGTAATGAGTCGAGCTTCCCTAGGAAAGTTGGAGCATGCTAAAGTGGATACAACCTGCTGTTTAGAACCTTCAGCGATATTTTCATAGCTTTTCGGAATCAAAATATTTATGATTTCGGTGAGTTATATGCATAAGTTCAGGTATTAGGTGGGTTATCTATAAATACAGATATTTATGGAATGATTTAACCATTATCGTATATAATTCACTACATTTAATTTTCTCTTAGGAGCAATTAATTCTTTGTTTAATGACTTGTATCCTAGAGCAACACCATAATAGGCTTCATATCCTTCTGGAATACCGAGTTTTTTGGCTTCATCTTCTGATTTTAAGAAAAATGTTATGAGGCCAATCCAAACAGAGCCAATGTTTAAGCTTTCTGCTGCTAAAAGCATATTTTGTATTGCTGCGGAGCAATCAACTTTTGGAGAAAGTGCATTTTTATTACCAGATACAATTATTAAGGTTGGAGCATCGTATATTAAATTAACCTTGGGATTTGCCCCCATATTTTTAATCCAGGTGATTTCTGATTGAGCCATTAACTCTTTTGATTTATCATTGATATGTTTTAATATTTCTTTGTTTTGAATAACAGTAAAATGCCATGGCTGATCATTATGACCAGAAGGCGCATATATCCCAGATTCGATAATTAAATCCAAATCTTCTTGTGTTATTTGTGTAGGTAAATATGTTCTTACACTTCTTCTATTTCTTATAGTTTTCAAAACTTCATTCATATAATATCTTCCTTCCTTATTGGTTTTATAAAATAATAGCATTAATAGAATTATCATAAAAGTACGCACAAATTTGATATGTGATATCAAAAATGATACCATTAAGGTAATTGAATAGAAGATAGATTGTTACAAAAATGTGTTAGGAGAATAAATTAATGTCAAAATCAATTGATTTAGAGTCGGATTGCCCTATGAATTTAACTATAAATATACTTAGCGGGAAGTGGAAAATAGCAATTCTTTGGCATTTGTCGAGAGGAACTATTAGATTCAATGAATTACAAAGATTATTAACTAATATTACTCAGAAAACATTGACAATGCAGTTAAGAGAATTAGAAAGAGATGGGATAATTTACAGAGAAGTTTATCCAGAATCACCACCAAGAGTAGAATATGGACTTACATGCATTGGAGAAAGCATGAAGCCAATTCTAAGTGCAATGTGTGAATGGGGAAAAGGCTATAAAAAATTAATAAATGAAGACAATAGTGTTAGCTTATTATAGCAAATTCATATATTGGTTAATGGAAGATGCTTTTTTACCTATATTGCGAATACAATTATTTTAATGATGTAAGTTTTGATTATATTAGTTTAAATGGAAGGGGAAATTAAATGGCAGAATATATAATAGCTGTAGATGAGTTTGATAAAGAAATAGGTTCGATTGAAAAAATGGAGGCTCACCTCAAAGGAACATTGCATAGAGCTTTTTCTATATTAGTATTTAATTCCAAAAATCAATTGTTATTACAGAAAAGGAATTTGGAAAAATATCATTCGCCTGGCCTCTGGACAAATACGTGCTGTAGTCATCCAAGATACGGTGAAAGTTTATATGATGCGATTTATAGAAGGCTTAGGGAAGAAATGGGATTTACATGTGAACTTGAAGAAGTATTTAGTTTTATTTATAAAGTAAAACTTGAATATGATCTTTTTGAAAATGAATATGATCATGTATTTATCGGGAAATATGATGGAGAAGTGATTGTAAATAAAGATGAAGTAGATGATTTTAAGTGGGTTGATATTAATGAGGTTAAAAAGGATGTTATAGAAAAGCCAGAATTATATACTTATTGGTTTAGATACTTAGTTAATAAGGCAGAAAACAAAATATTTAAATAAGTAAGAATTTGATCTAAATAAAGATTTAGAAATTAATAGTTTAAAATATCTAAGCATATATTTTAAAGTTAATCTAGAGAGTGTAGAAAAGTGCAACAGTTAATTAATTATAAGTAAAGAGGATGTCTCAAAATGATTAAAAATCATCTTGGATGTCCTTTTTTTGTTGTCATTTAAAAGAGTTTAATAAAAGTCTTTTAAATTACTTTTTTTCATATTAAAGAAAAATATTATATCAATACAATTTACAGATTAAAGATTAAGCTAGTATCAAACCTTAAATGTTAATTTTAAAGAGGATTTTTAAGTGATAGATTCTATTTTTTAACACATACTAACTTAGTATTACTATGGATTACAAAGCTTCTATAAGAATGCAAATGAATCATATTTAGACTATTGTTAGGAGGAAATAAAAATGGACTATTCTATAGTTAATGTAATTTTGAGAAGTATTGCTGTTTATGCACTAGCACTGATATTAGCAAGGATCATGGGAAGGAAAATTATTTCTCACATGACACTTTTTGATTTCATTGTAGGTATGTCAATGGGATCATTAGTTGCAAATGCTATGATAGGATCAGAAAGTACATTTTTATCATCAATTATAGCACTAATAGTTATATCAACATTAAGTATTGGAAGTGCATATCTAGATACTAAAAGTTTTAAAATAAGAAAGCTAGCTAATTCAGAACCAGTAACTGTAGTTGAAAATGGAAATATTGTTGAGGAAAATATGAAAAATATGAAGTTAACAGTAAATGAATTAATGATGAAGATGAGAGAAAAGAATGCATTCAGTTTAGCAGATGTGGAATTTGCGATAATGGAAACTGATGGAGAATTATCTGTGCTCCCCAAAGCCGATAAAAAACCTCTAACTCCATCTCAAATGAAAATTAAAACTACAAATGAAGGACTTATGAAAGACGTAATAATTGATGGAGAAATAATAAGAGAAAATTTAAAAAGTGCTGGAGTCAATGAGGATTGGCTTCATAAGGAGTTAAAAAAGCAAAATATTGAAAAGATTAATGATGTATTTTATGCAGGGATATATGCTAATGAAAAGCTTCATGTATCAAAGCGAAATAAGAATGAAAACCATGGGCAATGCGGAATTGAATAATTTTGGGAATAAAATAAGTTGAGATTTTTATATTTAAAAACCTCAACTTATTGTGTTTTGATTTAAATAAGACGACATTGTTAATATTATTTAATAATTAGTTTTAAAAAGAATAACCTCTTATTAACTTGAACTTCTCAATAAAACATAGTGTAGATTAAAAATAAATTTTATTGATTAATGGACTTTTGTATTTCGTTACATTCAGTCATGGTTATTAAGGTATCACTTATTTTAGTAACTTTATCCTCGTTTGTAAGTACAATTAGATAGTCACCAGGTAAAATAGTAGTGTCTCCCTTAGGTATTATCTCATCTTCACCACGTTTAACTGCAACTAGCAAGCAATAAGAGGGCCATTTTACTTCTTTAATCTGCTTGCTATCTAAATTTGATCCCATACATACTGGGAATTCTAATATAGATTTATTCTTTTTGTTACCTATAGAAATATGTTCACCTATATTTTGCAGAAATTTTTCGAGCAATGCTTCATAAACAGGTTTTGATGCTAAAATATCAGCAACTATATATGCAGCAATAGAGACTACAGCTAAAGAAAGCAAATGATCAAAAGAACCTGTCATCTCAGTAATTAATATAATTCCAGTTAAAGGTGATTTTACTACAGCTGTGAAATACCCCGCCATTGCAAGAATTACAAACTGAGAGATATAAATATCATTAACATGTGCAAAATGTACTAATATTATCCCATATATATTACCTATTAAAGCTCCAATAGTAAGTAACGGAAGAAAAATTCCGCCAGGGGCTCCTGATCCGAAACTTGCCATTGTAAATAAAAACTTTACTATAAGGATAATGATTAAAATCATCAAGGGTGATTTTTCAGTAATAAGTGAGCTTATAAGTTCATGTCCGCCACCTAAAACTTGTGGCAATAAAAGTCCTAGGAAAACTGAAATTAATAGAGGTATTATTACTCGAAATTCTTTTTTAAGCCATCTTTGTTTTATATATAGACTTTGAGTTTTTAAAAGGAGTTTATTAAAAAGAACACCTAGGAGTCCTAAAATAATACCCAATAATATTATATAAAAATAAAATTTCAGAGGTATTGAATCTAATTTCTTAAAGTCAAAAACAGGTTTTAATCCAAAGAATTCACTAGCTATAAAATCAGCTGATAATGCAGAAGATAGAGCAGAAAGTAAAACTAAAGGTGAAAAGTTTTTATGAACTTCTTCTAATGCAAACATTGCTCCTGCTAAAGGTGCATTAAATGCAGCAGCTAATCCAGCACTAGCGCCACTTGTAATAAGGTATTTTTCTTCAATCTTTATTCGCCTAAATACTTCACTAAAGCCTTGTCCAACTGCAGCTCCTAATTGAACAGATGGACCTTCTCTTCCTAATGAGAGACCAGAACCTATGGAAAGAACTCCGCCTAAAAATTTTCCAAGTATAACTTTCCACCATGTCATATCAAGTTCTCTAAGCAAAACTCCTTCTACCTGAGGTATACCGCTTCCACTGATCATTGGCTCATATTTAACCATCAATCCAACAATATAGCCTATAACTATTAGTGCTAAAATCCATGGAAGTGCAAGTATATAATTTGATGATATACTTTTATAAATATAATTTAAAAGAATTCCTGCTTTTTCAAGTGCATATCGATATAGTACAATCAATAGGCCAGCAGTAATACCTATCCCAATACCTTCAACAACAAGTCTTAATCTAAAACTATGCCAATGAAATAAAGTTTTATAGGTATTTGTTTTATGTTTTAATTCCATTATTATGCCTCCAATATTGTCATGTCTCAAAAGTATATAGTATTAAAGTATTTAATACTACAACGTATATTATGTTAGCATATATATACTAATATGTTAATAGGAAAACCTTATTTATAGATTTTCCAAACAAGAATTTGACATATTAGACGAACATATTTGCAAAGTTGCTAAAATTTTGAGTTCATATATTCACTAGAAATTATAAATATATTTGGGAAGAAAACATTTGAAAATGAGCTGTTAAAGGGCCTTAGCTGTAGGTTGTTCCAATTTAGCTTGTCAAACTGAAAGGTGGAGCATGCTAAATTGGATATAACCTGCTGCTTAGACCCTCCAGCGATATTTTCATAGCTTTTCGGAATCAAAATATTTATGATTTCGGTGGATTATTGCATAAGTCTAAGTTATAAATATCAATTTAATTCTTCAATAGGGAAAAATATTTAATACAAGCTATCAGTACTATTTTTGCTAGTATTTTAATAGATTATAATTTGTCATAATGGTTAATATATTAATGCCAAACAAAATTTATATTAATTAAGGGAGGTTGATGTATATGTCATCAAATAACAGTGGAAGAAATAGAACATTAGTACCAGAAGCAAAGGCAGGATTAAACAGATTAAAAGCTGAGGTTGCTTCAGAAGTTGGATTAAATAATTATGAAAACATTGATAAAGGAAACCTTTCTTCAAGACAAAATGGATATGTTGGTGGTTATATGGTAAAACATATGATCGAAGATTACGAACAAGGCCTTAAGTAATAACTATAAGACTAAGATCTTGAAAATAACTCTTTAGAAATTTAATAAGATTACGAAAAGCTAGTAGAACTATTTACATAATTAATTGTTCTACTGGCTTTTTTGTGATTTCAGAGTTATTAACGTGTTAAATGGGTTATTGTTATTATTTTATTAATAATAGTATAGATGATATAATAAATTAAATGTATTCTATTTGAAGAATTTATATTTTATATGCATTATGGAAATTCCATACATGCTATAAGAGTTTATATTTACGGAGGAAGAATCAATGCCACTTAATAGTAAGAACAATCCAAAACCATCTATTACTATTTCGAACGAGATAGTAATTAAAGTGACTGAAGAATTTGTTGATTTGACAGGGTATTACAAGGAAGAACTATTAGGAAAATCATATAAAGAACTTAGTAAAACATTGAAATCTAATTTTTTTGATAAATTTGAAAGTATTAGTGATGAAATGAGTGTCTACATATTCACTAAGTCACTTGAACCAAGAGAAGTGATTATTTCTAAGAATATAGATCACGGCAAAACGAATATATTATATTTTTTCGACGAAAAAGAGAATTCACGTATTGAAAATAAGTTTCTATATGCAGAACAGTTATGTTTGGATAATAAATATGGAATTGCAATTTATTCTGCGCCAGATATAACTTTGTTAAAAGCTAATGAAAAATATATTAACTATCTGGATGAACCATTTAATAGGAAAGAGAATTGCATTGGTAAAACAATAGGAGAAATAGTTAAAGATTTTAACGAAAATAAAATAAGTGAAAAATGGACAAATGTTATAAGTAATGGAGAGACGTGCTATGTAAAAGATTTTATGAGTGATAGACATGGAACAGGAGTAACATATTTTGATTCATCAATAGTACCAATATATGAAAACGGAAAAGTAAAATATTATATTGAGAATCGTATTGATGTAACAGATAACATAAGAAATAAAATTGTTATTGAAGCTCAAGCTGCTGAAATTGAGAGAAGGGATAAAAAAATTGAGGCTATAATGGATTTAGCAGATGAGCATATAAGCATCTTTGATAAGAGTGGAAGGTTAATTAAGATAAGCAAAGTTATTTCGGAATTATTTCAAACAAATAAAATAAGCAATATAAATGATATAAAAGATGAAATAATGATTTTTGATGTAAATAAAAATAAAATTGAATTTGAAGAAAGCAAGCTTAGTTATATAGAAAAAGGAAAGGAAATAAATAACTATAGAGTAATAATAGGAGCTAGAAATTTCGAGAAACATGTTATTATTAGTGGCAAGCCTATATTTGATAGAAAAGGAAACTTTGAAAGATATGTTTTATTAATTGACGACATAACGGAATCTGTACAAGCAAAAATTATAGAAGAGCAAAAGAACAAATTAGAAGCTATAATTAGAAATATGTCTGATGGATTGTTTACGATTGACAAAGAAGGTGATATTAACATTCTAAATTCTAGCGCAAAAGACTTTTTTTGTAATATTGGACTAGTAAATAAAATTAGTGAGAATTTGTTAAAAGTAAAATTCTACGATTCCAATGATAATATAATAAGTCCAGAAAATATGCCTAGCTATCGAGTTTTACGAGGTGAAAAGGTTAAAGGATATAGAATGACACTTAAGAGAAACGGATTAGAATATCATTTTAATGTAAGTGGCAGTCCTTTATATGATGAAGGTGGAGATATAGCAAAAGCGCTATTATGTACTCGAAATATTACTGAACAAATTAATAGTAATGTTATTATAAAGATGCAAAAAAAGCAATTAGAAGCTGTCATTGAAAACATTTCTGATGCAATTTACATTGCAGATAAGGAAGGTAAAATAATTTTGATGAATGCTGAAGGAAGAAGTTTTCTTTCTGATTTTTATGCTGTAAAGAATGTGGAAGATTTTAACGCAACCAAGCAAGCTTTTGATACATCAGGAAATGAAATCCATGTAGAGAATTTGTCTTTAAAATGCGCATTACGAGGTGAAAAAATAAGAAATAGAACAGTTATAATTAGGCGCTTAGATAAAGAGCTAACTATTAGAGTAAATTCTACTCCTATATATGACACAAGTGGAAATTTAATTATGGCTTTAGCTTGTTATCATGATATTACAGATCTAGCTGAAAAAGAAAAAATCATTGTTGAAAAATATAGGCAGTTAGAATTATTAAAGGAAGAAGCTGAAATTGCTAATAAAATAAAGTCATTATTCTTAGACAATATGAGCCATGAAATACGGACTCCGATGAATGGTATTTTTGGAACAATTCAGCTTCTTGAAAAAACACCTATGAGTGAGGAGCAAAGTAAGTATATAATACTGCTAAAAAATTCTGGAAATAAACTATTAACAATTATAAATAATATTTTAGATATTTCAAAAATAGAGGCCGGTATACATAAATTAAATGATGATAAATTTGCTTTGAAAAAAATAACAGATGATATTTACACAAGTCTCTTAGAATCAGGCAATTCTAAAGGATTAGAGATAAGATATTATTTCGATCCAGATGCAGAATTTATAGTAATTGGAGATGAACTAAAGTTAAAACAAATATTAGATAATTTAATCAGTAATGCGGTAAAATTTACGGAAAAAGGATATATATCCTTTAGGGTAACGAAAGTATTGTCAGATAATGACTATGTAAAAATTAAATTTACAATAGCAGATACGGGGATAGGAATAGACGAAAGATTTAAGAGTAAAATTTTTGGCATATTTAGTCAAGGTGATATATCTGTAAATAAAAAGTATACAGGAACTGGTCTTGGATTATCTATATCTAAGCAGCTTGCTATGATGATGAATGGAAATATAAGCTTTGAAAGCACATTAGGAGAAGGTTCTACATTTATGTTTACATGTAGTTTTAAAAAAAGTGATTATTATGAAAAGAATATGGAGGTAATGAACGATAATAAGATTAGTGGAGATGATAAGATAAATAATTTATGGATAAATAAATCCATACTTTGCATCGAAACTAATTCAATTGACAAAGAAGTTATGGAGAGTATAGTGGAGAGAAAAGGCTGTAAATATATTCATGCGTATAATATAAGTGAGGCTTTGAAAATCCTAAAGCGTAATTATGTGGACTTAATATTGATAGATATGAAACTAGATGAATTAGAAGATTTTGAAAAAATTAAGAAAATGAGAATATCAAGAGTGGAAGGAAAAAATATTCCTATAATCGGAATGTCTTCATATACCATTATGGAAAATAGAGAGATACTTATGAATCTAGGAATTGATCATTGCATTTCAAAACCATTTAATGTTGAAGAAATTTATAACATCTTCGAAATTTATTTATGAGAATAAAAGAGTGTGTTATAAAAATAATAAGGGGATGGTGTAAATTATGGTTAACTCAGTATTAGAAAAAAGCAAAGATATATTATCAAATGAAAAGTTGTTCATAGAAGGAAAAGATTATATAGATAATGCACTGGATATTATTCTTGTAGTAAGCAGGAGCGGAAAAATACTTTATGGAAATAAAAAAGCTATTGAAACGTATGGCTATTCTTTTGATGAACTTGTAAATTTGAATATCTTTACTCTTAGAAATGAAGATAGCAGAGAATTCACCCAAGATCAATTAAATAGGGCTTTAGATAGGGGAATAAAGTTTAAAAGTTATCATTACAAAAAAGATGGGACAAGATTCCCGGTTGAAGTAAGATCTGTTTATAGTAATAAGAAATCAAGAGATATGGCTGTTAGCATTATAAGAGATATTTCCGATATGGAGGAGTTATTTAAAGATTCAAAGATATTTTCAATATCGTTAGATATACTTGACGATCCGTTTGTAGTTTTTGATAAAGACATGAATATATCGCGTTGGAGTAAAGGAGCAGAGATAAAGTTTGGCTTTAAAGAAGCTGAAATAATAGGAAATGGTATGAGGCAGCTAATTCCAAAAGATAAATTAAGTGAACCACAAAAATTAATAGATATGGTTAACAAAGGAAAGGTAATTAAAGATTATGAAACTGTCAGATTGGACAAGGATGGAAACTTAGTTAATGTATTAATGTCCGCATCTCCAATTTACGATGATAATAATCTTTTTTCAGGAGTAGTAGCAACGTATAAAGATATTACAGACAGGAAGATAATAGAAAAGGATCTACGAGAAAAATGTGAACAATTAGAATTGCTAAAACAGAAAGCAGAAGAAGCTAATAAAGCAAAATCAATTTTTTTGGCTAATATAAGCCATGAAATAAGAACTCCAATGAATGGAATTACAGCAGCTATACAATTACTAAAGTTAGAAGATATTAATGAAAAGCAAGAAAAATATATTAGAATATTAAATGATTCAGCCAATACTATGCTTAGACTTATTAATAACTTATTAGATATCTCGAAAATAGAATCAGGTACGTTTAGGATTAATAGCGAGCCGTTTAATTTAAAAGAGACTGTAAATAGTATTTATAATAGTCTTTTAGTCACTGGAAATTCGAAGGGATTAGAAGTAAGTTATTACTTAGATCCTAACATAGATTTTGAAGTTATCGGCGATGAGCTGAGGTTAAAAGAGATATTATCTAATCTAATTAGTAATGCAGTAAAGTTTACAGATGAAGGATATATATCATTTAGAGTAAGTATGATTTCAGAAGATAATACTAGTGAAAAAATTCAATTTACGATCAAAGACTCAGGGATTGGTATAGATGATGAGTTTAAAGATAAAATATTTAATAATTTTACTCAAGGAAATATATCATCAATGAAAAAGTACATAGGAACGGGATTGGGGTTATCAATTTCAAAACAGTTTGCTAATTTGATGAATGGAGAAATAAATTTTGAAAGTTCTTTGGGTAAGGGCTCAACATTTATTTTTACATGTGAATTTAAAAAAACAAATGATAAAAAACAAGTTATGGAAAGAAAAAACATTGAAAGTGATAAGCTTAATCAATATAATGATCGCCAAGATAAAGTTATTTTATATGTTGAAGATAACTTAATAAGTCAAGAAGTAATGGAAAATATAATTAAAAGTAACGGTTACAAATATATTTCAGCGTATAACGGGAATGAGGCTATAAATATATTAAAGAATAATAAAGTTGATTTAATATTAATGGATATACAGATGCCAGAATTAAATGGTTTTGAAACAACACAGGCGATAAGAGTTGAAGAATTAGAAGGAAAACATATACCAATAATTGCAATAACCGCATATGCTATGCGGGAAGACAAAGAAAAATGCATAAAAGCAAAAATGGACGATTACATATCTAAACCATTTGAAATTGAAAACTTGTTAAATATCATAGAATTCAACTTAAGAACATAGAAGATTATAAGGCAGCACTAATAATTGGTGCTGCTTTTTCTATTCTTTATAAATCTATATTCAATCTGACCCATGATAAATCAAGGTAAAAATTAATTAATTAGGCTCAAATCTTCAAAGAAAATATAATTGTTAGATATATGTATTGAAATATAGGTATGATTATATTCCTAAAGAAATAGTTTTCATTCAAAATGAGTCGAATTATGAGTAAAAATAGAATACAAAATGAATTGAATGGAGAAAAATACAGTGATATGATTTATGTAACGAACGTTATATATATAATTTTGTAATTTATGAGAATAATAGCAAAGTTATTAAAAAACTTTCAGCAAAATTGTAAATGGAGGTAAGTATTTTGGAAAATTCAACAAGAGATAAAATATTTTATACTTCTTTTAGACTTTTTCTGGAGAATGGATATGAGGCTACTAATATTAGAGATATTTGCAAGGAAGTTGGAGTTAAAGCATCAACGATATATTTTTACTATAAGTCGAAGCAGGATCTGTTTTTTTATATTTATGATTATATTTATAAGGACTATATTGATTACATGCAGAGCATTGAGACAATGGACAAGAATATTCCTCTTAAGGAAAAGCTGTATACTCTATTAAAAAAGAAGATAGAGTATTATATATCAGATATATCTAAAAGAAAGTTTATTCTTAGATGTCACATGTTTCCACCAGAAGAGATAGCAAGTGTAATACGAGAAAGATATAAATTCTATATAGCTGAAGAAAATAAAATTATTCTAGATATCATGGGTAATCCTCAATATAATGATAAATTTATAACTAAAAATATAAATAATTATTTGGTTAAATGTAAAAAGCTTGAGGATTATTTACTTTATGAAATGATAACATCAAATATAAGAATAAATGATAAAGTTATTTCAAGGCTATGGGATATATTTTTTGAATTAATGTAATGAGAAGAACAATTCTAAAAGAGGTTTTAAGAAGTACATATGAATTTAGTAAATAAGTTTTTGGGGAATTGAGAGAATTTTAGATTTAAAAGGGAGGGAATCTTATGGAAGTAATAGACCAAGTGAAGGAAAGACTATCTATCTTTAAAAAATTGTATGATGTTATAAGAATAGTTGATCCAATAAACAAAAAAGCGGCTCTTGTTAAGGACAATGAGCTACAAGGGTTAAATGGTACATGCTATTTATTATGGAAGAAACACACGTTTTGCGAAAACTGTATTTCTATGCGAGCATATAACAACAATGATACATTTGTAAAAATAGAATATGATAAAGAAAAAATTGTCTTAATTACAGCAACACCAGTAGAATTAAATGGCAAGATATATATTGTGGAAATATTAAAGGATATTACTAATATCGGAAGCGTATTTCATAAGATGACTGAAGATTCTGACTTTGTGGAAGAGTTGATTATCTCAATGAATGAAAAGGTAATTAAAGATGAATTGACAGGATTATATAATAGAAGATATATAAATGAGAGACTCCCTGTAGATATTAACTACATGAAAATTAGCAAAATGCCTTTATCGATAATAATGGCAGATATAGATTTCTTTAAAAAAGTAAATGATCAATACGGGCACATTATAGGTGATAAAATACTCATTGATTTTTCAGAGTTAATATTGAAATCTGTCAGAGGTAAGTCAGACTGGGTAGGTAGATTTGGTGGAGAAGAGTTTATTATAATATTAAATTATACTGAGGCTAAGAATGCATATAAAGTTGCCGAGAAGATAAGAAAATTGTTAGAAAATACATCTTTCAATTATGGTGGTATTGAGATAAAAATAACAGCAAGTTTTGGAGTGTATGAAGCTTCTGATGAAGATGTAAATATTTATGATTTATTATCAAAAGTAGATAAGAATCTCTATAAAGCTAAAGCTAGTGGAAGAAATAGGACAATTGTAAATCAAGAAAGTATGTATGAATTTGATTCAACGAATATTAAAGAAAAAACAATCAAATTATCAGAGTTAAATCAAAATATAAATTCTGTAAGAGAAATTTTGAATGAAGTTTGCTGTACACTTGATGGAGACGTAGATATAGACAATGGATTAACTATAAGTCAGCATTTAGATGATCTTATAGTAGAGTATATGAAGGAATTAAATGACCACAAAGAAGGTTATAATCATGAAAGATAATCAAATGAACTTATTTTTAAGGAGAGCAAAGAAATCTGTTATGGAGATAGAAAAAAGTGATTTCGATTATGAAGAAATATTAAAAAAATATAAACAAGCAATAGATGAAGCTAATATAGCAGTTTGGGAATGGAATATTAAGGAAGATGGTTTCTTTATTTCTGAAGCATGGGAAAAAATTACGGGCTATAGCTCGAAAAATTTTAACAGTTTAATTGATTGTATTGAAAAGGTAGCTATAAACAAGGATAGAGAAAGTGCATTGACTGATTTAAACTTTTTTGTAGCAGATAAAGTAACCTCCTATATAAGTGAGTTTAGAATTATTACTAAAGATAATAAATTGAAGTGGGTATTGTTTAAGGGAAATGGCATAAAAGAGAAAAATGAAGGTGTAGCTCGCATGTTTGGGGTAGTGAGTGATATAACTGAAGAAAAGGAAAGAGAAAAAGGAATTTCAGACAATTTATATCATGATTCTCTTACAAAGCTTCCTAATAGGGATATGTTTTTAATGGATATAAAGAATGTCTTAGATAAAAATATTAAACTGAGTCAGGAGGGCGCTATAGTTTTCATAGATTTAGATAATTTTAAATCTATTAACGATACCCTAGGACATGACTATGGAGATCTTATGTTAAAAGTATTCTCACAATTATTGCATGTGTGTATAAAGGACTATGGAAAGTTGTACAGAGTTGGTGGAGATGAATTTACTGTAATTATAGAAAGAATTAATTCTATAGAAAAAGTTAAAGAGATGTGCAATACAATTTTAAAATATTGCAAGAATCCATTCGAACTTAATGAAAACCAGCTGTATATTACAACAAGCATGGGAATAGCAATATTCCCAAGAGATAGTAATAATATGAATGATCTATTAAAATTTGCAGATCTAGCAATGTATAAGTCTAAGACAGATGGAAAAAACACATATACCTTTTTCGAACAAGCTTTAAGTAGGTTATATACAAGAAGAATAATAATTGAAAATGAATTAAAAGAAGCAATTAAGAAAAATGAATTTTCTATTGTATACCAACCGCAAATTGATGCATTGGATAATAAGGTAGTTGCATTTGAAGCGTTATTGAGATGGAATAGTAAAAAGCTCGGTTTTGTATCTCCAGCTGAATTTATACCAATAGCTGAAAGGATTGGAATAATTGTAGATATAGGAGATTGGGTATTTGAGAAAGCATGTCGTAAAATCAGAGAGCTTAAGGAGAGGAAATATGGATTTAATAATATCTGCATAAATGTTTCACCGGTTCAAATAAAAGAAAGAGATTTTAAAGACAAAATAATAAAAACTTGTGAAGAAAACAAAATTCCTCTAAGTTTAATTGAAATAGAAATAACTGAAAGTACTTTAATTGAATTAGATGATGAGAAGATTGCTGATTTACATGAACTAATAAAAAAAGGCATAAATATTTCAATTGATGACTTTGGAACTGGATATTCATCTTTAAGTTATTTAACAATCTTACCTATAAATACTTTGAAAATAGATAAATCTTTTATTGATAACATTGAGAACGATAAGAACAGAGCAGTAATAGAGTGTATTTTGAGCTTATCGAAAAGTTTGAAGTACAAGGTTATAGCTGAAGGGGTTGAAGTCAAAGAGCAACTTAATGTATTGGTAAATTTAGGGTGTAATATAATTCAGGGATATTATTTCAGTAAACCAGTTTGTGAAGAGGAACTTGAGAAAATGTTAAAAAATGATTAAATGAACTATTAAGCCTGCTTATGCTATACGGATGACAATCATATTTTATGCAATCTTATTCGTTTGTTATTTTAATTTACGAAATTTAAGGAGGGGTGATAGATGAGTAGTGAAACCAATGAAAATATTAATAAAAAGAAATATAATTATTTACAAATATATGAAGCTGCTATACGTAATGCCAATGATATAATAATTTTATTTTCAAACCAAGGCAATATATTGGAAGTTAATAGAAAGGCAGTGGATACCTATGGTTATACCGAAGAAGAACTACTTTCAAAGAATATATTTGAGTTAAGAAATAGGGAAAGAATTGAACTTGCAATCATGCAATTTGAAAAAGCTAAATCAGGTGATGTTGAGTTTGAAACTATGCACTTTAAAAGTGATGGAACTAGTTTTCCTGTAGAAGTGAAATCAATAGGAATAGAAATTAACGATGATAGATTTGTTTTAAGCATAATAAGAGATATATCAAACCGAATGAAAAATGAAGCGGAAATTAGGGGACTTGCTTCTTTAGTTGAAAATACTGAGGATGCAATTATAGGAAAAACTTTAGACGGAATTATAACAAGTTGGAATATAGGTGCTGAAAAGATTTATGGATACAAAAAAGAAGAAGTGATTGGAAAACATATATCTATCATAATTCCTGATGAGAAAATTAATGACTTCTATGAAATAATTAACAAGATAAAAAATAAAGAAAAAATTAGAGGATTCGAATCTAAGAGAAGAAAGAAAAATGGTCAGTTAATCGATGTTTCAATAACAGTTTCACCTATTTACGATTTTGAAGGAAATTTAATTGGAGCATCTAATATCACTAGAGATATAACAGAAAATAAAAAAGTGGAAAAAGAGTTAAGAGATAAATATGAAGAGATATCAGCTCTATATGAAGAACTTATAGCAATAGAAGAGGAGCTAAGAAGTAATTATCAGGAATTAGAAAAAGCAAAGGAAGAAGCGGATAAAGCAAACAAAGCTAAAAGTGAATTTCTTGCAAATATTAGCCATGAAATAAGAACTCCTATGAATGGAATAATAGGAATTATAGACTTATTGAAGGTAACTGAACTTAATAATAATCAAAAAGAATATTTAGACATGCTCAGTAATTCATCAAGATTGTTACTCGGAATATTAAATACCATCTTAGATATTTCTAAAATAGAGTCAGGGAAATTTGAACTTACATTAAAGCCGTTTAATATGAAAAAAACCTTAGATAGGATTACTAAAGAGTTATCTATAGCATGCAGTAAAAAAAGCTTAGAAGTATTTTACTATATTGATCCATATATAAACTTTGATTTAATAGGAGATGAAATTAGATTAAATCAAGTGCTTATAAATCTTATTAATAATGCTATTAAATTCACTGAAATGGGTCAAATAATGTTTAAGGTAAGGAAATTAAATAATACAAATAATAAACTAACATTAGAATTTTCAGTGAAAGATACAGGTATTGGGATTAAAGAAGAATTTAAAAATGATATCTTTAAAAAATTTGTCCAACAAGATATGACTTATACTAAAAAATATGATGGAACTGGGCTAGGGCTTGCTATTTCAAAAGATATTGCAAAGCTAATGAATGGGGACGTATGGTTTGAAAGTATTGAAAATAAAGGAAGCACCTTTTATTTTACAGCAGAATTTTTATTGAATTATGCAGAAGATATAAATAATCATAATTTAAATGCAGAAGATGATCAGATAGCCTCAAGCAAAAATAAAAGGATATTATTAGTTGAGGATAACGAAATAAATATTAAGATAACTTGTGAAATGCTAAATAGATTGGGATATGAATATGAGTATGTATATGATGGGAAGCAGGCGTTAGAAAAGCTAAAAGAAAATACATTTGATTTAATACTCATGGATATTCAAATGCCAGAATTAAATGGATACGATACTACTAAAATAATTAGAGAAAAAGAAATAAAGACAAAAGAACATGTTAATATAATAGCTATGACAGCTTATTCTATGAATGGAGACAGAGAAAGATGCATTGAGATCGGAATGGATGATTATATTTCTAAACCATTTGATATGAATACATTAAAGAATGTTATCTTAAGATTTATATAATATTTGCAGAATGTTGTTTAACCAACGAATTTAATTTAAGAAAATAGTGAGTATGCTTTATAAGTAAACTCACTATTTTTAAATTTATTGAGACTTCTTATTCGCTGCTAACAGGACCTGTGTATGGCTTGTAAGATTCTGGAATAGTTATTACTCTGTTATCTAGTTTGTAAGGTGTATTTGCTATAGGGTTCTCATTTTTAATTAAATTCATTCCAATATTATAAAAGGCCTCAGTTACCATTTTTGTATCCTGAATAAGGGTGCCAGTCATTAATCCTTTGTCTATTAAATTTTTGGCTTCCTCTAGACCATCAATTCCAACAACGGCTATATTCTTGTTTTTATCACCTTTGTTATATCCATATTTTTGTAGTGCCTCAATAGAGCCTAAAGCCATAGCATCATTATTAGCAATTATTGCTTCAATTCCACCATCATATTTGAGAAATAGATTATCAACTGAAGTTTTAGCTAATTCTCTAAACCAATTGGCATTTACTAGAGCAAGCTGTTCTGTTTGTATTCCTGCTCCATTAATTGTTGAAATAGCATCATTTGTTCTTTCAATAGCGTATGGGTTATTGACTTCACCTTTTAGCAAAATGTATTGCAAAATATTATCATTATTTTTGTCTAAAAATTTCTTATCAGTATTCCATTTATCCACAAGAATCTTACCTTGCAAAACACCTTCGTGGCTTGAAGTTGAATACAGAAAAACAGCTTTGCTATAAAGTTTGGAAACTTTTGATACAACTTCTGGAGTAACTTCCATAAAAATAATTGGAACATTTTTTAGATTAAGCATGATATTTTTTATGGTTTCTTCTTTTGTATCAACTAGCTTTAATATAAATAAATCAATATTACTCTTACGAAGAGAATCTATTGTTTCATTTTGTATAGCCATATTATTTTTTCCATCATAAAAAGTAAAGTGAATTTTATCTTTATTTTGATTTTCAATGTCCTCTAAACTCTTTTTAATTTCTAACATATAGGGATCATCAAAACTATATAGTAATACTGCAACATTAGCTACTTTGCCATTGCTAACATCTATACTTGAACTAGCAAATGTATTAACATGAGCTATATTTATTAGTATGAATATAATTAACACAGTTTGAATAAATACTATTGTTTTTAGAAATGTCTTCATTAAATCATCCTCCAACTCATGTAACTGTTTTAAATCATAATACTCATAATTAGGTTTGGTATAAATATAAAATTTATTCTAAGATTATAAAATAAAAATACAGTAAAAATCAGATGATATATCAATGAGCAAACATGTTATAATTAGATATGAGTAGTAAAATAATACTAAATATGTTTTTTAGTGGAGGCGTAAAATGCTAAATAATTCTTATAAAAATTATAAAGCTGAAGCATGGGATATTTTGCAATATCTTTTTAAAGTTAAAAGGATTAATGATCATACTCTCCATTTTATAGCAAAATTTTCTGGAAAAGTTGATTTAGAACGATTGAGTAAGGCTATTGATATTTCTATTAATGTTTTCCCTTTGATTAGATGTAGATATAATGAATCCAAAAGGCAGCCTTATTGGGAAGAAGCAGGATATACTGCAAGTGACATAATTGAATTTGTAGAAATACAAAATGGAAACGAAGAATGCATCAAACAGTATCTTTATCAACAAATAGATGCATTTAATGGTCCACAATTAAGCATAAAATTAATTAGAGTGAAGGAAAAGGATACATTATGTATATTAATGAGTCATATGTTGTGTGATGCAGCAGGATTTAAAGAATATCTATATATGCTTAGTAATATTTATTCAAATATAGAAAATAATCAAGACTATCAAGCGATACCAAGAAAAAATCGTAAAATTAAACAAATACTTAAGAATTTATCAATTACAGAGAAAGTAAAAATCATGTTTAGTAAAGCTGATATATTTACCTATGATGATGTGAAATTTGACTTAGATGGAGATCTTAGTAATCCATTTATCGAAATTCGCACTATTAATAAAGAAAAATTTAATATGCTTAAAGCTTATGCTAAAAAGCACGAGGCTACAGTAAATGATATTATGCTTACTGTATATATACGAGTTCTATTTCAATTGTTTGGAAGATGCGTGACTATACCTTGCACTGTAGATTTAAGAAAATATCTTCCAAATCACAGAGGAGAAGGCTTCTGTAATTTATGTACAAACCTTATCTGTAATATAGGTAATGAGACTGGTAAAACTTTTGAAGAAACACTTTATAAAGTAAAAAAAGAAATGAATAAACAGAAATCTAATATAGCGTGTATTAAAAGTATAGCTATGCTAGAAAAAGTTTTTGATATTTTTCCTTACAAGATTGCAAGCGGAATAGTTGAGAAAAAATTTGTGAATCCACCAATTGCTTTTACTAATATAGGTATAATTGATGAAAAACATCTTACATTTGGTGAGACTAATATTATTGAAGCTTATATGACAGGCTCAATCAAATATGATCCGTATTTTCAGTTAGCTATATCAACATTTAACAATGTGGCAACACTTAGCGTTAATTTATACGGAACTCAATCAGACAAAGATAAAGTAAATATCTTTTTAGATAAGTTTGTTAACGAGTTACAAGCTAGTGTGTACTAGTAAAATTTTATGAAAAATAAGTCCCTAAAGATTAGGGACTTATAAAAATATTATTTTATAATATTAAATTATATACATAAATGATAAAGATTTATGTATTTGTGATTAAAGAAGTTATTATTATTTAACATACTCAGAATAAGGCAGCTCAATTGCGACTCCAGTTTCATCAAATTTATAATTAGTACCGCTGACAGGAGGAACACCAGCAACTAAATTCATTCCTATAGAATAAATTGCATTTCCATGTTCGCGTGGATCTTGCTTAACAGTACCGGTCATAAATCCTTTTGCAATCAGTCCTTGTGCCTCTGGCAAGGCATCAACTCCAACAACTGGAATATACTTAGAGGGGTCTCCTTTATTGTATCCATATTTTTGAAGGCCTTTAACAGCACCTATTGCCATGGAATCACTATTAGCAATTATTGCTTCAATTTTATTACTATAATTTAAAAATAGTGATTCTACAGAAGTTCTTGCGCATTCTTCTAGAAAATCACAGGTAACCGATGAAATTTCCTGAGTCTTTATTCCAGATTCATTTATTGCCTGAATTGAATATTTGTTTCTTATAGCTGTTATATTGCTATCAGATGGACCTTTTATAAGAACATATTGCATTATATTATCTTTATTTTTATCTAAAACCACTTTATTTGAATTCCAAGCATTGGCCAGAATTTTACCTTCAAGAGTACCAGATTGAGCAAGATCTGTATTAATGATAATAGATCTGTTGCGGTAAGGTCTAAGTAAGTTTACTATCGATGGAGTTTTTTCGTATAGGATAATTAATGGAATATTCTTTTGTTGTATTTTATTAAAAGTACCTTCGATATCGCTTAGGTTTTTACTAACAGGACGTATTACAAAAAGGTTAAAGTCTTGATTAAGTGCATTTTCAATACTCTCATTTTGAATACTTTGATTTTCTTTTGCATCAAAAAAAGTAAATTGAACTTTACCTGCATTTTCAGTTTGGATATCTTCTAAATTTTTCTTTACTTCATAAAGAAATAAGTCTTCGAAATTATTTATAAATACAGCTACCTTAAGCTGAGGTTGATTGTTGCCGTTTTGTAAAGCATATGTATTATTTGGAATTATATTTGATAATAATAAAACAATTATAATAAATAACTTAAGCTTTTTTAATACATTCATTTCAATCCTCCATATGTTTTAATTTAACTATATACTAATAGGCTTTCTTTATTTATAAAATTTATTCGAACTTGTACATATGGAAGAAAATTTATAACTATGCTTGTAGTTAGACTTTAGAAAGATTAAAGTGACTTAATAAAAACAATAAGAATTAAATTAAAATTTTAAATTTTCAGTGCGAAAACTATATAAGACTATAATTATAGATATTAATAATGAGAATAAGATTTTTGAAATAATTTTTAAGAATGTTAGGTAGTCATGAATGAAAAGCCTAGTTTATATTAATTTCAGAAAAAACGATTTGATAGAAGGATGGGATTAAAAAGATTTGTTAGAGAGTATTAATAAAAATTAATAAACAATTGTGTATAATAGCACTAAACTTAAGGTTCGAACCAAAATCTCAAGTTTAGTGCTATTACATTTTTGCATTTTGAATTAAACTTATATTTTTATAGTGCTGGATATAGATAAATCAATTATAAGTTAGATTTATGTTATTTCATCAACTATAAATATTTTTTAACTAGCTCTTTTAAAATTTCACCATGTCTACACTCATCTTCGCCAGCAGTATATACAGCTTGAGCTGCTTCTATCAGACCTAATTTATCAAGAATTTTAGATAATTCTTTTATTTTTTCTCCTGCAGAGATTTCACCAATAGACATTGAACTCAAAGCATCACGTAAATTTTCATTTGTATGACCATTTAGTGCTGCATATAATCCGCCATGGCGAGCTTCATCAGCAGAAATCTTTTTTAGTTCATCTGCTAATTGGGATAGACCTTTTTCCTGAGCAACTATTGCAAAAGCTTGATAAGTTGCAGCACCTATTGCTTCTGCCTTCCACATTTCATTAATTTTTTCTTCTAAATCTGTACCTTTAGTTAGACCTATTAAACCCATAATAAACCTCCGTATTAAAATTGATTAAAATAATATATAATGTAATTTAATTGAATAAAACTAGATTAACATTTTAATAAATCAATGTCAATAGGGTTTTATCTCTATTAAATATATATTTCCATAATATTTCAAGTTACTCTTAATTAAAAAATGTAGTTAATAATTTAGATGCATATTTACTTTAATATCAATGAAAAGACATATTCAGTTATTATTTAGATAAATTATATACAATTAAAAATTATAATATTTGGTATAAAGGTGGAAAAAGAGGAATATTAGACCAAATGTCGAATATTATTAATGTAGTTATTTAAAATTCAAAAACAAATATTAGGGTGGTGTAGGAATGGAATGTCTACGAGAAACAAATGATAGCTTAGAGGAGTGGGAGAGTTTTATATCAATTGTAAATAGTAATCCTACTGCAAGAAAGATTACATTAGAATCATGGAAACGATGCAGTGAATTAGGAATAAAGCCTGAAAAAATAAAATTTAAGTTTTTATCAGATAAAGATTTAAATAAAAGGATAAAAGAAAACTCACAACTTATTGAGGTTTCAAAATTATATATGGATTCTTTATCCATGAGCCTGACTGGAATACCTCATATTGTAGCTTTATCAGATAAAGATGGGTGGATTATTGATTATAGAGGTACTCCGGAAGAACTGGGAGGTAGAAAGGCAGGGCTATGCATTGGAGCAAGTTGGTCAGAAGAGAATATAGGAAATAATGGTGCGGGTACAGCATTGGCAATAGGAGAACCAGTTCTTGTTTATGGAGTGGAACATTATGGTATTGCTTATGGTGGATGCGCATGTATTGGTGTTCCTATAAAGTATGATAATAAAATTATTGGTGCAATGGACATAAGTGTACCAGTTAAATATGCAAGACCAGAAAGACTTCATATATTAGTAGCTTGTGTAAATTCAATTGAATCAACAATTACGTATATAAATAATAGTAACGATAAATCTCCATCAGAGCATATAAATTTACAAGCGACAAGTGAATTAATTGCAACAGCTGTTCATGATCTTAAAAACCCATTATCAGTAATAAGAGGATTAGGTCAATTAGGAATGATAACTTCTGACAAATATAGGATTGATAACTATTTAAGCAGGATAATAACTCAAGCTGATGAGATGAATGATATGATTATTGAACTTTTGAGTATATTTAAACCAGAAAAACTTATACCTCAAAAAGTCATGCCTATAATAGAAAATATTATAGGTTACTTTGATCCTATTTGTGAGCATAAAAAAATTAAATTATCACTCAAAAATAATTTAGAAGAACACATAAATATGTCTGAAAAGCTTTTAAAGAGAGCAATTGAAAATATTATAAATAATGCAGTTCAAGTAATGGATGAAGGTGGAGAAATTAAGATTTTAACAGAAAAAGATGAGGATTTCATGATAATTCAGATCAAAGATACAGCAGGAGGAATACCAGAAGATTTAAGTGAAACTTTATTTGAACCTTTTTCTTTTAGAAGAAGTGGTGGTACTGGGTTAGGATTATTTATGGCATATCATACTATTACTAATATTCATAAGGGGCAAATATGGTTTGAAACAGAATTAGGTATAGGAACAACATTCTTTATCAAATTGCCAATAGCTAGAAATATTGAAAATTCAATGCTTGAATCTCATAAATTCATATAAGATATAAAATTAGAAATGGAACTTTATGTAATATTTTAGGGGTGTAGGCATTAATCTGCATATAATTATATTGAAAAATAATATGAATGCTTTAGAATTATAGACGGAGATATTAGGAAATTAGAGGTTTCTTATTTCTAATAATACATATAAGAAGTAATTGTATTGGATATAGTAATTTGAACTAAAAAAATAAATAAAAATAGAGATAGCATTTAAACTAGGTAGATAATAATAAAGCTATCTCTTTTTTGTTATATGAAATTGCATTTTAATTATTTACAGTATTCAAAGAAAATATACTCTTAATTATAAATAATAATTGAGAAATAGACTTTTATTTAAGAAAAAGTTAACGCGCCTTGACCCAATATTACAATTCTATCACTATTTCTAATGGGTTTAAGTGGAAACTTTTGAGAGCGTGGATCTAATGAAATAGCTTGCTGTATTTTCTGTTCAGAATCAAATACAACCATAAATCCTCTATATTCAGATAAATTCTGGACACTGTAAGAAACATTTTCCATAAAGCCTAAATCTCGTATGTTATAAAATCCTTCTTTAAAAGTTCGTGGTTGATTTATATCCGCTACTGTAGCAGTATTAATACTAAATGATAGAAACAAAAAAATGGAAAGTATTGAAATAAATTTCTTCAATTCAAGAACCCCTTTCGCCAGTCTAATGTTATAAAATTTAAATAGATCAAATTTATTATGTGAAGGTAGAAAAAATATATTCTCTTTATATTATCGTTAAAAGATTGTATGAGTGATGAGTGGCATTATGAGTTTGTAAACATACCGTATATTTGAGGAACAATATTGTAATAAGTGAAGAAAAATGTTTTATGATAAAAAAATGTTTTTAGTTGAAGATGATTTGAAGATAAATTTTGAAGGTAGATCAATAAAGTTTAATAGTCCTATATATAAAAATATTAACTGCTATTTTATGCCACTGTTGGAATTTGCTGATCAGACAGGAGGCGAAATTAATATTAAGGAGAGTAAAATAGAGATAAAGTTTAAAGAGAAGTCATCTATATCTATAGATTATTGCATTGATGATTATAAATTTACTATAATTGATAATGTATTGTACATATCGTTATTTGATATGTGCAAAATATTAAGTATAAGATCTAAGTGGGATTATATCAGGAGTACAATTTCACTCTACTGGGATAAAAGCAATTATAAGAACTGCAAAAATGTTTATGGAAGAGTTGCTCTAATTCGATTTGAAGACATAACAGCAGGGGGGAGATATTTAGATTCTGATAACTTAGAAAAGCTTAGAGTAGTTGCAGATTACATGTTTTTAGCTGGTATACCATTCCATATAGCATGGATACCAAGGTTCGTTGATCCTCAAAATGGAATTGATAATGATATATCAAAAGATTATAGTATGCCTAATGCTAACTTTCTATTTACAATGGAGTATTTATTAAATAGAAATGGAGTAATCGGGTTGCATGGTTATACTCATCAGTATGGTGATGAAGTAAGCGCAGTTGGTACCGAGTTTAATGAAGGAAGAAATAATGATGAAAAGAGTATAAGAAGAAGAGTTGAAGCGGCTATTAATACTGCAAAGAGATTAGAATTACCTGTTAAGTTTTTTGAGACACCCCACTATGCAGCTACTGCATTTCAACAAAGCATATTTGAACAATATTTTGATATTATTTATGAACCATTTGTAGGCGCTTGGGGAGAGAGAATAGTTAAAAGCCCTAGAAATTATACAACTTTGTATATACCTACACCGTTAGGCTATGTAGAGGAAAAAGATGGTATTGATAAAATGATTGATAGAATAAACAATTTAGATGAAACTACACTTGCTAGTTTGTTTTATCATCCATATATTGACTTTGAATATATAACCCTTAAAAGTGGTGTAAATAGATATCCAATGAGTAATTACTTGGAAAATTCACCTCTTCATCAAATAGTAAAAGCACTATGCTATAAAGGTTGTAACTTTACAAAAATTACGGATTTAAACCTAGGTAGTAAGAAGGAGGAATTCAAAGAATTATTCTATAGTTTTTTTAATTTACACAAATATTTTAAGTTGAGATAATATTTTAAAATTCAAAATAAAGTCAAACAAATAAATTAAATAGGTGCTAAATGAGCAATAATTTAATATAGTTTTGTATTATCTAAGTGCAAATATTACTAAATGATTTTTAGTAATGTTTACGCTTATTTTTTTATTCCAGGATTTTATAGGGGTATTTAAGAATAGCGCAGTATTTAGCTAAGTCTTATGAAAATGTAATTGAGGTTTAAACCAAATTGGTATAAACTAGTGGTAATTGAAAGTTCAATAAGTTACGAAATTAGGACTAGAACTTATAAACTTAATTAGAGTATAGATTGTTTATTGAAATATATAAATTTATTCGTATAAAGACGAGGAGAATAGAAATGGAATTTAGAAAAGCAGTTGAAACAGATATAAATTATATAATGAGCATTATTAAGCAAGCACAAGATTATTTTAAAGAACAAGGAATTAATCAATGGCAGAATAATTATCCTAATCCTGAAACAATAAGAAATGATATTGCTAATAAACATAGCTATATTTTGTTAAAAGACAATAATATTGTTGCTACAGCAGCAGTTTCTTTTGATGGAGAAAAAACATATGATTCTATTTATGAAGGTCAATGGATTACTAATAATCAATATGCAGTTATTCATAGGATAGCTGTAGATAACACTTATAAAGGATTAGGATTATCATCTGAAATTATTAAAAATGTAGTGGAGCTTTGTTTAAGTAAAGGGGTACATAGCATAAAAGTAGATACACATGAAGAAAATATATCTATGCAAAAGTTGCTTAAGAAAAACAAATTCCAGTATTGTGGGATAATCTATTTAGAAGACGGAAATAAAAGAATAGCGTTTGAGAGAATAATATAATCTTAAAAGTAGTACTGTTCCTTAAGGATAATAGAAGCATCATGAATTTTGTATATTTTTGATGCTTCTTTTTCCGTAATTCTGAGGTTTTAAGATTAATTGCAGGAATTAATAGGAATATGTGTATAGTATCTAAAAAAATGGAATACTAAGCGTGAGACTAACTATATGAAGTCAATATAAGTTAATAAAAAAATTATATTTTTTAGTCAATAAAAAAGTGCATGACAAATAAAGCAATCACATTGCTTGGAAAATTAAGGAATTAAATTTGTGAAACAAATGAAGTATTGGTTTTTAAAAGATAAAAAATAACACGTATTAGTTTTTTTGCTACATGGCTCATAGCAATATAGTAATGCTTGCCTTCACTTTGCTTCTTTGCAAGATAATCCCCAAAAGTGGAATCACGCATAGAAACAGTTCTAGATTCTGTTAATATAGCCCAACGTAAGTAGGTAGAACCACGTTTAACCATAGGTGTATGTGTAGCATTATATTTTCCGGATTGATATGTTGATGGATCAAGTCCTGAAAAAGCTAAAAGCTTTGCTGGATCAGTGAATCTATCTATATCTCCAATTTCAGCTAGAATTATTGAGGCTAGTGTATAAGAGATTCCAGGAATACTTATTAAAGGAGAGTCTATTTCTATAACAACATCCTTTATTTGCTTATCTAAAGCATCAATTTCAGCTTGAACAGATCGAATTAACCTAATAATTTGCTGAAGTTCAAAAGATAAAGAACGTGTGCTAGTTCCGATAGAATTGCTAGCTACTTCCTTTATTTCAATAGCTTTTGCTCTACTATATTTGCCTTTAGTGGATTTAGCCAGAAGGTTTGTCAATTTAGTTAAATGACAATTGGATATTTCCTTCGGGCTCGGTAACTCCGATAGGAGAGCATAAACAGAGACTTGATGAATAGACCAAACATACTTTGGTAATTCGGGAAAAATTATATCTATAAGTCTAGTAATTGATAGTTTAAGCCTAGATCTATAACCAATTAAGCGATATCTATGTCTAGTTAGTGACTTTAGCTCTTGAATTTGATATGATACAGGTGAATAGGATTTTGTATCATCAGAGAAAAGCATTTTAGCAATAACTAGTGCATCCGTTTTATCGGTTTTAGTTTTCCTAAGGGTTTGAGTCTTACGGAAAAGATTTGTAGCTAAAGGATTGAGAATGGATAGGTGAAAGCCTTTAGCATACAAATAGTTTTGGAGATTAGTGCTATAATGACCTGTTGATTCAAGTCCTATTTTTACGTTAGAAATATCCTTGTTAGGTAGGGCGGAAAGTATTGAAGAATAAAGTAATTCAAAACCTTCACGTGAATTGGATATACGTAAAGAATCATTAATAATAACACCATCTGAATCAATAATGCAGCAATCGTGTTTAGCTTTAGCTACATCAATGCCAATATAAATCATAAGAACAACTCCTTTTTTAATTTAGTCCGCTATGCTCCACGTAGCTTCATGCTAAATGTATCCTTGCTCTATATAAAACGTCATGCGTTATCTAACTAATTAACAAATAAGCATAAAGCTGTGGTTATATCCTCAATTGAAATAGTCTAGCTATAGGTGAAAAAACTAATCCACAGCGTCTTATGTTAAGTATAGTAAAAATTATTAAGAAAGGAAAAGTATAATGAATTTTTACTACATGTTCATTATACAAGGTGATTTACATGGAAAGTGTATGGAGTTCCGAGGTTAATTTTAGAAAAAGAGAAACTTTAAATCAAGATATTCAATGCGATATTCTTGTAATAGGTGCTGGAATGGCAGGACTGCTCACTGCATATATGTTAAATAAAAGTGGGAGAGATGTTGTTGTAATTGATGCTAGAAGTATAGCAGGAGGAGTTACTAAAAATACAACTGCTAAAATAACATCTCAGCATGAATTAATTTACGATAAATTAATTAAAGAATTTGGTGAAGATGGCGCCAGTCAATATGCAAGAGCCAATGAACTTGCTATAAGGAGATACAAGGAAATAATTGATGCAGAAAAAATTGATTGTGATTTTGAGCATAAAGATTCATACTTGTATACTTCTGATAACATTAAAGATCTTGAAGATGAATATAATGCAGCGAAAAGATTAGGGATTGATGCAGAACTTGTAGATGAGGTAAATATTCCTGTAAAAGCTAAAAAAGCATTGAAATTTAAGAATCAAGCACAGTTTCATCCACTAAAATTCTTAAGACCAATTTCAGAACAATTAACTATTTATGAAAATACAGTAGCTCTTGATATTACGGAAGATAATACTGTAGTTACAAAGAATGATATGAAAATTAAAGCAAATAAAATAGTGGTAGCATCGCATTATCCATTCTTAAATACTCCAGGTTATTATTTTATGAGAATGCATCAAGAAAGAGCATATGCTATAGCTTTAGAAAATGCGCAAGATGTTAATGGAATGTATAAAGGTATTGATAAAAATACATATTCATTTAGAAACTATAAGAATCTATTAATACTTGATGGTGCAGCTAGAAGAACAGGGGAAAATGAAGAAGGTGGAGCATATGAGGAATTAAGAAAAGTTGCTAAAGAATTTTATCCAAACGCAACAGAAAAATATCATTGGTCAACTCAAGATTGTATTACTTTAGACAATGTGCCTTATATTGGTCAGTACTCATCTAAAACTCCTAATATGTATGTTGAAACAGGATTTAAAAAATGGGGAATGACAACTTCAATGGTTGCTGCAATGATAATAAGTGATATGATACTTGAAAAAGAAAATGACTTTTCTGAAATATTCTCACCAAGGAGATTTGACATGTCAGCATCTATGAAAAATGCTGCAAAGGATCTTGCTATAACTGCAAAAAATTTTATCGCGGAGAGGATAAATATTCCAGAGGAAACCTTAAATAGTATTGAAAATGGTCATGGAGGCATTATAGAATATAAAGGTCAAAAGGCTGGTGTCTATAAGGATAATGAAGGCAAAGTATATACAGTATCAACAAAGTGCGCTCATTTAGGCTGCGAACTTAAATGGAATGCTGATGATTTGACTTGGGACTGTCCTTGTCATGGTTCAAGATACAATTATGAGGGAATATGGATAGAAAGCCCTACTAATAAATGTCTTCACGAAGTGTAATAATATAATTATTGAAGTGTGGATTGCTATTACATAAACACAATATTATTACTAGATAGCCGTATTGTATAAAACCAATATGGCTTTATTTATTTTTCTAGTTATTATATGTGTTGCAATAATAAATTTGCATTTAAAGCTCTAGTACCATAAGAACTCAATTAAGGTCATGATTTAGAAATTCAATTGTGATATATATTACTCTTGACATTATTACTAATTAGTAATAATATTATGCCATGGATAACAAGAAAGTAACTTATGGAGAATTAAATGATTTAAATTTAAAAGCTATTATAGCATTAAGCCGATGCATACAAAGTGTTAACAAAAGAGAACTTAGAATTATAAAAGAAGGAGGATTAACTTATTCACAATTTGGAGTACTTGAAGTACTGTATCATAAGGGTGATTTAAGAGTCAGCGAAATATTAGAAAAAACTCTTTCAACCGGTGGCAATATGACTGTTGTTATAGATAACTTAGCTAAAGATGATTTGATTGAGAGACGTCCTGATCCTAAGGATAGACGTGCGAGTTTAATAAGCATCTCTGAAAAAGGAAGAAAGCTTATGAGCGAACTCTTTCCTAAGCATGTAGATAATTTAAGTGAAATTTTTAGCCCTTTAAATATTGAAGAGAAGAAGAGTTTAATAAATACGTTAAAGAAATTATCAGGTGTATAAAGTAAAACTTACACCTTAATTTTTAAGTAAATAGTACTAATTAGTAATTAACTAATTAGTATTGAATTATTAGTTATATTCTATAATAGAGTTAAAAGACAATAGTGAGGAAGTAGGAATATTAGATAAAACTCTTCGAGTTTGTTAGTAATACTTTTTTAATATTCTCTCATATCTATTACTTATTGATAAAGTAAATTTTGTGAATATGATTTAAAATTTGATGGATTTAGATAAAATGGAGGAGGATAAAAAATGTTAAGAAGAATTGATAGCGGAAATATGGGCAGTAGTAATTTAGGATGGTTAAGAAGCAAATTTCATTTTTCATTTGCAGAATACTATAATCCACATAATATAAAGTTTGGAGTTCTAAGGGTTATAAATGATGATTTAGTTGAATCTAACACCGGATTTGATACTCATCCACATAGAAACATGGAAATAATATCATATGTAGTCAACGGGGAGCTTACACATGGAGACAGCATGGGAAATAAAAATACAATAACTCGCGGTCATGTTCAATATATGAGTGCTGGTACAGGAGTATATCATAGTGAGCATAATTTAGGAAAAGATGAGTTGAGATTTTTACAGATATGGATATTCCCAGATAAGGAAGATTATAAGCCTAATTATGGAGATTATAGATTTGAGTGGAGCGATAGACAAAATAAATGGCTTCATATGGTTTCAAGTAGAAATGGAAATGCACCAATAAAAATAAATCAAGATACAAATGTTTATTCTTTAGAACTTGATAAAGGAAAAGAAATTAATTTTCAAGTCAATGAAGGGAGACAGGCCTATTTGGTTCAAATAGAAGGTGGCACTATAATAAATGATATTGAGTTAAATAATAGAGATGGAATGGAAATAGTTGAGGAAGATATTTTAATCAAAGCTAAAGATACATCTCATATTTTAATTTTAGAAATGAAGAAAGAAAATTAAAAATGGTATAAGTTCGACTAATCTTCAGAGGGAGATTGGTTGAACTTCATAGACAAAATAAGAATAAAGAAAGGGATTAAAATGAATGATTTTTTAAAAATTGTAAGAGAAAGAAGATCAGCTAATAAATTTATTGAAAATATTAAAATACCTAGAGAAGATTTTAATGATATATTTAGAGAACTTTCACTTGCACCTTCTGCTTTTAATTTGCAACATGCTAAGTATTATGTTGTAGAAGATAAAGAGATTATGGAGAAAGTTTATGATGCATCATTTAAACAGTACAAAATAAAAACTGCTTCGGCAACTATAATTGTTACAGGGGATAAAAACGCATACTTATCAGCAGATAAAATTTATGAAGGCTCAATGATGCTTGGAATGATTGATAAAACTGATTATGAAATCATGCTTAATACTATTAATAGTCTTTATGAAGGCTGGGGAGAAGAATTTAAGCATGATGAAGCTATAAGAAATGGATCATTGTCAGCAATGTTATTTATGTTATTAGCTAAAAATAAAGGCTGGGATACATGCCCAATGATATATTTTGAGAAGGAGAAGATCGGCAAGTTATTAAATATACCAGAGAATGAAGTCCCAGTTTTAATGATTACTATGGGTAAAATGGACAAGAGTAGTAATAAAATTAGAGGATATAGAAAGCCCGCTGCTGAATTTGTGAAATTTTATTAATCAAAGCTTTTACACCAAAGATATTCGTATTGCACTTTGAGCTATATTTGTCTTGAATTTCAATATTAGTATAAATAATAAAGATGCAAGTGTTAAAACTAATAATTGTTAAAAGGTTTCAAATTTAAATCTAAAAACAGTTAAAGGAGACGATATTGTGGACAATGATAAAGTAGTATGCGGATGCAAAAATGTTAAGGTACAAGATATAAAGAATGCCATTGCTAATGGTGCAAAATCATTTGAAGAAGTACAAGAAAAAACTGAAGTAGGAACTGGCTGCGGCCATTGTGTGGAAAAGAATAGAGCTTTAGTTGATGAATTATTAGGAAAATAGAAATTCATAACTACGTACAGCACAATAGAAATAAAAAGTGCTATATATAATGTGAGACTACTTGTATAAGGTGTTTAATGCATACTTATGGAGGTAGTCTTATATTTTTTTAAAATATAGTGAAACTGGGACAAAAATATAACAATAGATATCATAATTGGTAAGGAAACTAATTTTGTGGTAAAAGTACCGGAAATAGTATAAAATATTTTTATACAAAAGATAAAGTTAGTGTAATAAGGAGGAGAATTATGTTATTTAGGTTAAATGAGTTTTTAATGGCTGTTTCATTTGCTTTAGACTTTGTGGAGATGGATATTCTCGGAATGGCATCTAACCATGGAAAAAGAACTGCATATATTTCAATTAGTATCGCTAAGGAAATGAGGCTAAGTTCTGAAGAGCTACACGATGTAGCTGCACTTGCAATGCTTCATGACAATGGTTTAAGTGAGTATAGTCTGCATGAAAAATTGGCCACAAAAGAATTAAAAAATGTAGCATTATTAGAAGGTGTAAAAGAACATTGTACAATTGGCGAAAGAAATATTAAAAATTATCCATTGCTTACTAATGTGAAAAACATAATTAAGTATCATCATGAAAGGTATGATGGTACAGGATTCTTTAACTTAAGGGGAGAAGAGATTCCGTTAATGTCGCAAATTATAGCAATTGCAGATGCTTTAGAAAAGACTTTTGATTTACAGAATAATAATCACGATATGCAAAATAAAGTTTGTGAATTTGTAAGGAATCAAGAAAATGTATCATTTTCATCAAGAATTGTAAAAGCGTTTTTTAAAGTTACTGAAGATAAAATGTTCTGGATGAATTTGGAAAATGGTTTTATTAGTATAGCATTAGAAAAAAGAATTCCAAAGCATAGTCTGGAATTATCATTTGAAGAGATTCATGGTATAACTAATGTGTTATCAAAGATTATTGACTCTAAATCTAGCTATACTCAAAGGCATTCTCAGGGCTTATCAGAGAAGGCGGCTATTATGGCAGATTTCTATAACTTAGAGAAGGAAGAAAAGATGAAGCTAATTATTGCTGCAGATCTTCATGATATCGGTAAACTAGCAGTCCCAAATGATGTGTTAGACAAGCCTGATAAACTTTCTGATGAGGAATTTAAAATTATAATGAAACATCCGGAGTATACCAGATTAGCCCTTCAAGAAATAAAAGGATTTGAGGATATTACTGAATGGGCTTCAAATCATCATGAAAAGTTAAATGGAAAAGGATATCCTCGTGGTATGACAGAAAAAGAATTAGATTTTAATTCACGCCTTATGACTTGTCTTGATATCTATCAGGCACTTACTGAGGAAAGACCCTACAGAGAGGGATTATCCCACGAAAAGGCAATGGAAATACTAAAAAGTATGATGGAAAATGGATTTATAGATACTAAAATAACTAAAGATATTGATTATGTTTTTAGTAAGTTGAGTTAAATTATAATGAAGTATTTTCTTATGATTTAGGAATACGAATTACATTTGAGGCTCAAAGCGTCAAAATTGACACAAGTTATTGTGATATAATATTATAGAATGAAAAGGAAGTGAATTCATTATGTTTTTAGTAATAGTAGTTAGCTCCATGCAAAGATTATAATATGTGAAAAACTTTTGCCTGGAGCCAATATATCAACATTAAGTTTTTCATATTATAATAGGTCTTTGCATCTTCATTTAGATATTAAATGTAGAGTGGAGCGAAGAAATTATGAAATATGAAAAAGCACAAAATATACTGCCATATAATATAATTGAACTAATTCAAAAATATACAGATGGTGGATATATCTATATACCAAGAAAAAATGAAAATAAAAAATCATGGGGAGAAAATACTGAAACTAAAAGATATCTTAGTGCACGAGATAAAGAAATTTTTAATAAGTATTCATCTGGAATGTCCGTTAAAATTTTAGCTGAACAGTATTTTTTAACTGAAGGTAGTATTAGAAGAATAATAAGGAAACAAAAAAATTCTACTTAAATATAAGAGAAAAGGCATATTTTTCACAGTCATTACTATGGAGAATATGCCTTTTTTCAGCATGATTATAAACATTACAGATTTATTCTTAAACTTGGTCTTCATATTACATGATGATATCATTTATTATGAGGACACAAGGAGATGTAGAATATGAGTATTTTAACAATTGAAAACATGAGTCATTCATTTGGCGATAGGATTTTATTTAACGATGTATCTTTTAGGTTATTAAAAGGAGAGCATATTGGCCTTGTTGGTGCTAATGGAGAAGGAAAGTCGACTTTTATGAAAATCATTACTGATCAAATATTACCAGATAAAGGCACTATTGAATGGAATAATAAATTCAGTATTGGTTATATGGATCAATTGGTTGATTTGAAACAAGGAATTAATGCGTTAAATTTCTTAAAAGAAGCATTCGATAATTTATTTAATATAGAAAGTAAAATTAATAACCTATATATTGATCTTCAAAATATGAGTGAGAAGGATATGGAGAAATCTTTAAATAAAATTGCTATAATGCAAGAAATATTAGATAAAAATGATTTTTACAGTATTAATTCAAAAATACAGGCAACTGCAGTAGGTCTTGGAATTAAGGACCTTTTAGATAAAGATGTTTCAACTTTAAGTGGCGGGCAAAGAACTAAGATTTTACTCGCTAAATTACTTTTGCAAAAGCCAGATATTTTATTACTGGATGAGCCGACTAATCATTTAGATGAAGAGCATATTGAATGGCTAAAAAATTACTTAGTAAATTATGAAAATGCATTTATATTAATATCGCATGATAATGTTTTTTTAAATAATGTGGTAAACGTAGTTTATCATCTTGAGCACAAAGTATTAACAAGATATGAAGGGGATTATGACTATTTTATTAAACTATACGAAATACGAAAAGAACAGAGATTGATTGAATATAAAGAACAACAAAATGAAATAGAAAAGCTTGAAGATTATATAAGAAAAAATAAAGCAAGAGCCTCAACTTCAAAGCAAGCTAAATCAAGAGAAAAGAAACTTAATAAGATTGAAAGAATAGAAATAAAAAAAGAAATTATAAAACCTCATTTTAATTTTAAAACTGTAAAAATGCCAGAAAGTATAATCCTTGAAGTAAGCAACTTGATTATCGGATATAACAGACCTTTAAGCAAACCTTTAAACTTAAAAATGAAAAGAGGACAAAAAATTGCAGTAACAGGAGCTAATGGATTAGGGAAGACAACTCTGCTAAAAACCTTACTTGGAATGCTAAAACCTATAAATGGTGAAATTACTTTAAGTGAGCATAGAAAAATAGGATATTTTGAGCAGGAAATTGCATGGAATAGCACTAATTCAGTTTTATATGATGTTTGGCGTGATTTTCCTCACCTAACTCAAACGGAGGTAAGGAGAGAATTGGCTAGGTGTGGATTAACAAGGCAGCATATAGATAGCCCCATTAATATATTAAGCGGAGGAGAGCAGGCTAAAGTCAGATTATGCAAACTTATTAATGAATATACAAATGTATTAGTATTAGATGAACCAACAAATCACCTAGATATTAATGCTAAAAATGAATTAAAGCGTGCGTTAAAAGAATATGAAGGAAGTATGATTTTAGTATGTCATGAGCCGGAATTTTATAAAGATATTGCTACAGATATATGGGATTGTGAAGAGTGGTGTGCTTTAATAAATAATATAATATTACTGAAAAAGTCTATGAGAATGTATAAAAAGAAACCTTAAAAATAGAGCGTTTAGTATCTATTTTTAAGGTTGGTCCTATTTATATATAGCATTTATTTGTGATTTATTAGTAAATAAAATTATGAAAAAATCCTAGGTCAAATTAATTTTGATTCTTCATAGGATTTTTTTATTATTGAATCCTAGAAAAGTACTTATTAGTTGAGGCGCATTAATTTAAGGAGAACTAGTGAATTGATATCATTGTTTAGGGAGGTTTCGCATAATTAAAAAATTTTCTATGGTAAACAAGTAAGAATAGTATATTGGGGAATTAATGGAATAAAATTCGACAATTTACGTTAAGTAATATTGATTTTTTTACATGAATATGATAATATTTCTATATATTAGGTGAGTGTATTTATAAAAAAATAGAACAATTGGAAGCGATGAAAAATTCTCTATATCTGGTCACTTTGAGAATTTGGAGCTAGTTGTGCAACCGACCAATTAAAACTTAGTAATCCATAAATATATTAAGTTTTTGTTGGTTTTTTATTTTTAATTAATCATTCTAATAAATATATTGTAATAATGAAATTATATTTAATATTCTAGTATGAAGATAAGGGGGAAAATAAAATGACGTGGCTTAATAATTTAAAGGTAGGTAGAAAATTAGCGATGCTTATAATCTGCTCTTTAGTAGGATTATTTGCAGTTGGGATAACCGGTTACTATTTTTTACAAACGTCTAGTAAAAGCATGGAGGTTATGTATAGTGAAAGACTGCTATCTAGTGAATGGCTTAGCGAGTCTAGAGTACATGAAAGGGCTATTTCAGCTGACATTTTTAGAATTATGGTAACTACTGATAAAAATGAAAATAGTAATTTAACAAAAGATATAAATACTCGTGCTGAAGAGTTTAACAACTATATGGCTCTTTATAAAAAAATGAAATTAGATGATTTTGAGGCTGATAAGATCAGTAAGATTGATAGTAATTTAGCTAAATATAGGGAGGGGAGAAAAGTCGCACTAGATTTAGCTGGTGAAAACAAAAATCAAGAAGCGTACGAATACTATGAGAAGAACGTTGAATCATATGCTGATACTTTCTTAGCTGATTTAGTCGAGCTTGGAGAACATAATAGACAAATTGCTGAAAAAATAAACTCTCAGGATAAAACAAATTTAAAAATTGCAACAGTAACATTTTTAAGCATTGTGATTATAGCTTCAATCTTAATAATTTTATTAGGAATATTAATAACAAAACGCATCACAAAGATATTAAATGATTTTGTAGTATTTATAGGTGCTTTATCCAAAGGTGATTTTTCTATAAAGATAAAAGAAGATAATCTTAAAGATAAGAGTGAATTTGGTGTTGTAACTAATGCTTTAGATAAGATGACTAAAAACATTATTGAACTAATAAAACAATTAGGTAATACATCTGAACAGTTAGTATTATCATCTGAAGAACTTACAGCAAGTGCTGAGCAATCAGCAGATGCATCAAATTTAGTTGCATCCGCAGTAACAACAATGGCACATGGAGCAGATGAGCAATTTTCTTTTGCTAATAGTACAAACAAAGTGGTTGAAAACATATCTAATAAGATAAATGTAGTATCTGAAAATACAAAATCTGTTTCATCGTTAACAGATAAGGCAAAAATATCAGCAAATGCTGGTGAAGATGCTGTAGTGAAGGCAATGAACCAAATGGAAATAATAGAGAAAAAGACTAGTGAAACATCGTATATTATAAGCGAGCTTGAAGAGAAATCAGTGAAAATTGGACAAATACTTGATACAATCCAAGGTATATCAGAGCAAACAAATCTTCTAGCATTAAATGCGGCAATAGAATCTGCAAGGGCTGGGGAAGCCGGGAAAGGTTTTAGTGTAGTAGCGGAAGAAATTAGAAAGTTAGCAGAACAATCACAAGAGGCAACTAAAGAAATAGCTGGAATTATTAATGATGTACAAAATAAAACCAATAGTGCAGTTGCTGTTATGAATGAAAACTCAAAAGAAGTTAAAACAGGAGCAGATGTCGTTGATGTTGCAGGAATAAGTTTTAAGGAAATCCTTCAAATGATAATAGAAATATCTAGTCAGATTCATGAAATATCAGATTCTATCACTGAAGTAACTGTTGGAACTAAAGAATCTGTTGATTCAGTAAATAATATTAAAAACATAAGTAGTAATATAGCTGATGAGACTCAAACAATATCGGCAGCTGCTGAGGAACAATTAGCATCTGTTGAGGAGATAGCTTCATCTAGTAAACTTCTATCTCAAATGTCTGAAGAGTTAAGAAGGATTATAGCTAAATTTAAAATATAAGTTATTTAAAAATTACTTATTTATAAGAAAAATAACGCTGATATATATCGAAGATGTATAAACTAGACATGTGATAAGGAATCAATTTAAATATAAAATTTAAATAATCTAATGATTATAGTTAATTTATTTTTTAGGGTAATTCAATATTCTAAATGCTAATTCTAAATAATTTAGGCACTTACGTATAACTTGTAAGTGTCTATTTTATTGCAGTTTTTATACTAGAGTATATTAATCATACAAAAGAAAACAATAAAAATGGAGGTGATACAAGTATGAAGAATTTAACCGACAAAGAAAAAGTATATTATGAAAAACATTTAAGACAAGATATAGCAGCAGAATTTGAAGAAGAAAAAGATTCGGGAAATCAACCAGAAAATCCAGGCAGATATCATTTTACTCAAGATTACAATTACCCAATATCATCGAGAAAGAGATAGCTGCTAGGATATCTATTAATTGTAAATAAGAAAATATACCTTTGTAGTATTACATTAAATTAGAGGTAATGCTTTTTATTATTAAATATAGCTAGTAAAATAAATGTTTCTGTAATTAACTAAGATAAGATTCTAATTATATATGGATCGACTTTTAGAAGGAAAAAGCGTTTAGAAATATTCTAAGCGCTTTTTTTGCATACTAATCATAGTATTTTATGGTGCTTTATAGATTCATTGAATTTTAAATTAATATTTATTTGTCTTATAATCTCTGGCACGTTTACTAATATAGTAAGTATGGCGCCAACTATATAAAATATTTCATTTTCATTATTTGGCATCATAAACACCTCATTTACTTTTAATATATTAGATACACTTAAGAAATGTTAAACAATATACACAGAGAACAATAGAAAATTAGGTTATAAAACAGATGTGGAATTATTAATCCAGAAATATATAATTTTCATGCGTTCATCATATTAAGTAATTACATTTGAAGTTCTGAGGTTATACATAGAATATATGTAAATAATATGAATATTTTACCTACAACATATTTATGTAACAAGTGATACATGAATTTTACTATTTAAGGGTTATACTAATAAAAAAGTAAAGAAGGTAAAAATTTGGAATATTTAAAAGAAAAAGAGATGATGATTAGTAGAATGAGACAAGCCTTATGCAAAATTATGGGAGATGAAGGAAATTCATTAGATAGGGAGGTGATTAGTGTATGTAGAAGATTAAACTTTGCACTGAATGAGTACAATGAATTGCTGAGGAGAACAATTAAATAATATTCTCTTATATGGAAAATTGTCAGAGTGGTTTAATGGGCTGGCTTACTAAGCTAGTGAGTGTAAAAGCTCCACAGGTTCGAGTCCTGTATTTTCCAACAACTTATATTATAGTTTGTAATGTATCCTTAGAGCAAAAAGTGAGTAAAGCAAGTGAGGCGCTCTAGTTAAGAATTTCTACATTATTGTTAGATGTTATGATGGTAACAATAATGCTAGTAGGTTGCGGAACGAAAGCAAATCCAGAAGAAAGTGCTAAAATATTTTTAGATCTACTTTTAAAAGATGATAAAACTAATATGGACAAGATAGGGATGAAGGAAGAAGATTATACTGAATTTAGAAGTAGCTTTTGTGACGGAATGATGATGGCCCTTGGAAATTCAGGTTTAGATGAAAGCATTCTAACAGATGATATAAAAAATTCTTTTAAGAAAGATATTATTACAGGATTAACTAAAAAAGACGGGGCTTGGTTACCGGGTGAAGATGATGTTGTAACATTAATGAAGGCAATTGCTCAATAGAGTAAAACTAAAAGCAGTAGTTAGAAGAAATTTTTCTACTGCTTTATTTATTGCTTAAAATTTATAAATAAATGTGATAAAATATAGTTGTGAAAGTTGAGCTATTTTCAATTTTTACTTTAGATCCCATTAAATGCAGTCATTAACTTGACTGCATTTTTTTATTCTTTAGGAAATTATAATGCAATTAAATTTGTGGATAACTTTATAGTAGTATATTTTACTAGGGTTAATTACTATAAAAGAATAAAAAAATAAATCATATTCGCCTGCATAAAATGTTCTTATATGCAGCATAGCTGCCATTTCTTATGTGCAGATTTTTCTCACATGCGTTCGAAAAGGCAGATGCGTAAAAAAATCTTCAGCTCCACAGTCGCCTGCGATTTTTTTATGCTCTATTTCACTTATAAGAAGAGTAGGTAAAATAAATATAAAATTCACTGTTGAGTAAATACATTTAAAAGCAGTAGATTAAAAAGTTTAACTGCTGCTTTTGGTTTTGAAATTATATTGATGCTATTGTGTAAAAAATTTAAAGTATATGAATTGAGAAAGTTTTTTAGGAGAAAGTAACAGGAGTATTCCCAAAAATTATAACTGAATAGCCATAGTTAAAAGGTTTAAGAGTTTGTTCGTTTGATTGAGAATCTAGCCTTGTAAGTTCTCTCACGTATTGATTATTATCAATGACGAAAATAATAACTCTGCCGTTAGGGTCATTAATTCTAGCCGTCACAGGAGACCCTATTGGTAGATTAGTATCTCGTACATTATAAATACCTTGATTTAGAACTATGGGAGCAGCACTGGCATTTTGGGGTAAATTAGCAAATGACAATAATAAAAATATAAAAAACACTATAGTAGATTTTTTCATAAGATATTTCCCCTTCTATAATATATTTAAAGCAAAATTTATTAGTGAAATAAGCTCCTTTGAAGAAGCCGAATTAAGCAATTTACTCAATAGAATTAATGATTTTAATATATTCCAACATTAGTTATGCGTAATTTATAAAAAAGTATTCAATTACTCATTAGTTTGGATAATAATTGGTCACCTGAATATAAATTTATAAATAAGATTCAAAAAGTCATTCTATAAGTGGAAATGTTTATTATAATAATTAATATATTTAATCAGTTTTGATAATATAATTTAAATATCAGATAATATATGAAGGGCAGAAATGTGATGATGGAAGATGAATTTTTTACTTTTAGAGAGTATATGAAAAAGAATAAAAGCCTGCTATCCCCATCAGCTGAGGATTATATGGAAATGATATATAGGCTTTCAAATAAAACTGGTTTTATAAGAGTTAATGATCTCGCAGCCGCATTAAATGTACAACCTTCTTCGGTTACTAAAATGATTCAAAAATTAGCAAACTTAAATTTAATCAAATATGAGAAGTATGGAGTAATTATTCTTAGAAGCAAGGGAGTTAAAATAGGAAAGTACTTACTAAAACGCCATGATTTAATCGAAGAATTTCTAAAATTGCTAAACATATCTGATGATATATTGGAAGAAACAGAAAAGATTGAACATACTATTAGCACTAATGTTTTATATGGAATGATTGATTTAATAAATTTTTTTTATAAATATCCTGATCTGATGGAAAAATTTAATAGATATAGGGATGTGAAAAACAAGAGTTGATAAGTACAGAGTATCTTAAGGTTACTCTGTACTTGCTAGATTTAATAAAGTTCCATATATATTTAAATAAACAATAACAAGCTTATTGCCATAACTGCCATACCAGCAACGAGACCATATATTGAAAGGTGATGTTCACCATATTCTCTTGCTGAAGGGAGTAATTCATCTAAAGATATAAATACCATTATTCCTGCAACAGAGGCAAAGAGTATACCAAATATTAAATCGTTAATGAAAGGCATCAATATTAAATAACCCACAAGTGCGCCAATTGGTTCTGAAAGACCAGATAAGAATGAATAAAAGAATGCTTTTTTCCTATCACCAGTAGCGTAATAAACAGGTACTGATATTGCTATTCCTTCAGGTATATTATGAATTGCTATAGCTACAGCAATAGGTATTGCGATAGAAGGTTCCTGTAGTGCAGAGATAAAAGTTGCTAACCCTTCTGGAAAATTATGAATTCCAACAGCTAATGCAGTAAATAATCCCATTCTTAAGAGTTTCGTATCTGAATGCCTATTATTATCATTAATATCTTCAATTTTATATATATCATGTGGATTTTCCCCGCTAGGAATCAGTTTATCAATAAGCGCTATTAAAATAATACCTCCAAAAAATGAAATTACAGTAACCCAGGAACCCATTTTTAACCCGAGCTCATTAGTAAGGGAATCTTTGGCTTTGAAGAATATCTCTATCATAGAAACATAAATCATTACCCCAGCAGAAAATCCAAGACTTATAGATAGAAACTTAGTATTTGTTTTCTTGGTAAAGAAAGCAATTGCACTTCCTATACCAGTGCATAGACCGGCAAAAAGAGTTAATCCAAAAGCAAATAAAACAGTATTCATTTGTACCTCCTTCTTATGTAATAATAGCATAAATTATTTAGATAAAAGTAAATATAGTATAAATTATACTAAACAATGAAATAATGTATAAGTACTTTAATAATTTTTAATAAATAAATCTAAAAAGGTTAGAAATGTTTTTTTACAGAACCTATATGCATAGAGACTTGCAAAAGAATCTATTAATATAGGTTCTATATTGTTTTAGATTCTAGACTTGATATAAGTAATTATATTAAGCTAATCCTAAAAATCTGAATATTGTGCTTGTCATAAAGCATACAAGTATTGCAATGAAAGTAGGAAGCAGAGCCGCAATTGCCGTCCATTTTAAGCTACCTGTTTCCTTCTTTATAGTTAAAAGAGTTGTTGCACATGGCCAATGTAGTAAGCTAAATAACATAGTGTTTAGAGCTGTAAGATAAGTCCAGTCATGACTTAATAATATTTGCCTTAAAGAATCAATACTATCAAATTCGACCATAGAACCTGTTGATAAATAGCACATCATAAGTATTGGAAGTACTATTTCATTTGCAGGTAATCCAAGTATGAATGCCATTAATATAAATCCATCAAGACCTAGAAGGTTTGCAAAAGGATTAAGAAAAGCAGAGACATGCCCAATAATACTTAGGTCTCCAATATATATATTTGCAAGTACCCAGGTTATTGCGCCAGCTGGAGCTGCCACAACAGCAGCTCTCCAAAGTACAAATATAGTTCTATCAATTATTGAAGTATATAAAACTCGTCCAATTTTAGGAACTCTATAAGGCGGAAGCTCCAAAGTAAAAGTAGAAGGAACTCCTTTTAATATTGTCTTGGATAACACATAAGATACCAATAAAGTTATAGATATACCTACAATAACCAATCCTGTAATTGATAATGCTGGTAAAAAACTAAACTCGTTTCCACCCTTTGCAACTAGAAAAACTGTAGCTATAGTTATTAAAGTTGGAAATCTTCCATTACAAGGAACAAAATTATTTGTCAGAATTGCTATTAGTCTCTCTCTTGGAGATTCTATTATTCTGCATGAAATTATTCCAGCTGCATTACAGCCAAATCCCATACACATTGTTAAGCATTGCTTTCCATGTGCACAAGCCTTTTTAAATAAATGGTCCAAATTGAAAGCTACTCGTGGTAGATACCCTAAATCTTCAAGTATTGTGAATATAGGAAAGAATATTGCCATAGGAGGAAGCATTACAGATACAACCCATGCTAAGGTCCTATAAAGACCAAGAATAAGTATTCCATGGAGCCAGCTTGGAGCATTCATAGTATTAAACCATAGTGTAAGCTTATCTTCAAAGCCAAAAAGTACATTAGCAATCATATCAGAAGGCACATTAGCCCCAGTTATTGTAATCCAAAATACTATAGCTAAAATCAAAAGCATTAGTGGGATACCAAATATCTTAGAAGTAATGTAATTATCAATTATTCTATCTCTGTTTATTTTAGTTTTATCTTCTGTTACATATTTATCTCTTATTTCTTCTGCTTGTTTATAAATTTCTTTGGAAATATCATCCCTAATGTTTCTATTTTTGTCATGAGAATTTGATTCGTTTACAATATCAAGTATTTCTTCTAATGAGCTGTTGTCTATGCTATTAGATATGGAATCTAGTAATTTTTTATCACCATCAATAATTCTAAGAGAAAGCCATCTGGAATTTGTGTTTGTAATATTTTTCTTAACTAGAGGTTCAATAAATTTGATTTTTTCTTCTATATAATCATCATATATTACAGTTTTTGGTGATGGTTTAAGTTTTCCTGTAGTAACTTTATATACTGCTTCTTTTAACTCACTTATACCTTGCTCGCTTCTTGCTGCACATAAAATTACAGGAATTCCAAGTTCCTTTTCAATTCCTTTTCCATCTATTGCTATGTTTTTCTTTTTGGCTTCATCAATAAGGTTAATGCACAGAATTACATTCTGTGTTAATTCCATGATTTGATAGACAAGATTCAAATTTCGCTCTAAGCAAGTTGCATCAGCAACAACTATTACAGCATCTGAATTACCAAAACAAATAAAATCCCTCGCAACTTCTTCCTCTACAGATGATGCGAATAATGAATAAGTTCCAGGAAGATCTACCAATATATTTTCTCTATCGTTATAAGTGAATTCACCTCGTGCATTTACTACTGTCTTGCCAGGCCAATTCCCAGTATGTTGATGAAGTCCTGTCAAGGAGTTGAATACAGTACTTTTTCCGGTGTTAGGATTACCAGCAAGTGCAATAATGTATTGACCTTCTTTTTTTTCTATTTTGAATATGTCTGTCATTGAGCTGTTTTTTGTTGATTCAAAAGTTAAACCCATTATGGCCTCCTAAAATAATATTATTTATATATAAAAAGCAGGTTATACCTGCTGCTTTGACTTGAAACATATCAGAATTATTAGCATTCATTGACATGTATTAAAGAAGCTTCTTCGCTTCTAAGAGCTATCATAGCACCACGGATATTATAAACAGTTGGGTCTCCAGAAGGACCTTTTCTTATTACTTCAACCTTTGCGCCTCTTGTAAGTCCAAGAGCAAGCATCCTTTCTCTAAGCATACCTGTTGCAGAAAGATCTTGAATTCTAACAAAGTTTCCTACTGAAATGTTATTAAGATTTAACATATTATTGCCTCCTTAAAATACAAACCTTATTTTTAATTTAATCCAAAAGTTTTAGTTCAAGTTAAGAAGTTTTCCTTAAGCTAAATATTAACTTAAAATCGCTCAGTAAAAGTTGCAATAAGATCTTAAAAAATTTATAAAGGATAATTTCATACAAGCAAAAAATTTATATTAGCCTAAAACTGTTTCCCTCAACTAACTTTAATACAATTTATGATTGGATATAAAAAAATGTGACATGAAAATTTTAAGAGCATTACTAATTCATTTCAATTTTGATGTGAATATTTCTGTATTAAAATATTAGATTTTAATGAATTTTTCTCATATAGTGGTAATTTATGTAAGCCATAAACTGAAATGTGTATATAAATTTATATAAAATACATAATTTATTATATTTCCTATTAAATGTAAATTGAATAAAATAATTATGTAACCGATTCAAACTAATTCTAAAATTATTCCAATAACTCTAAGTTCTTTCAGAAAATTAATTTTATTATTATCAAATCTTAAGTAACTTATTAACAGAATATCATTGGGGTAAATACTGAAAATGTCAGCACATTATAAAAAATGAAAGTGAGTGATTAAAAAAACGGTAATATTCAAGTAGTATACAGGAAAGTAGAAAAAATAAAACTATTTTATGGTGTAATGTAACTTAAAGGTTACAATCAAAAGGGGGAAATGGAAATGAAAAAAAGAGGATTAAAATTATTTTTAGCATCATTAATGTTCTGCACTCTTGCAATTTCTGTTGTAAACGTAAATGCATATGCAGCAACAGACTATTGGCAAAATTGGACAGACGGTGGTGGAACAGTAAACGCTGTTAATGGGTCTGGCGGTAATTATAGCGTTAATTGGAGTAACTGCGGAAACTTTGTTGTTGGTAAAGGCTGGAATGCTGGATCATACACTAGGGTAATAAACTATAATGCTGGTCAATTTGCACCTTCAGGTAATGGTTATTTATCATTATATGGCTGGACAAGGAACTCACTTATAGAATATTACGTTGTTGATGACTGGGGAACTTATAGACCAACTGGAAATTACAAGGGTACTGTAACTAGTGATGGAGGCACATACGATATATATACTGCTACTAGAACTAATGCACCGTCTATCGATGGAGTTACAACTTTTCAACAGTTCTGGAGTGTTAGACAATCTAAGAGATCAATTGGTACTAATAATACCATTACTATGAAAAATCATGCTGATGCATGGGGAAGTAAAGGAATGGCTTTAGGTTCTAGTTGGGCTTATCAGATGATAGCAACAGAAGGATATCAAAGTAGTGGAAGTGCTAATGTAACAGTATGGGAATAGATTGTCTACAAATATAGAGATGATTTATACTTAAACGATTTGAAATTATTAAAAAATTTTTACTAATTTTTAAGGCTGATTAGAATTATAGTTAGCGGATTTATAGATTGAAAATACTTACCTGTATATTGCTTAAATATTACCTTTAAGGCTTGCTTAATAAGCCTTAATATTTCAGGGGTCGTTTCTCGAAAGATGAACGGCCCTAAACATTCAGTTAGGATAATTAACTTTGAGATATTATTTCACATAAATTTTATATGAATTTGAGGGAGGCATATTAATGAGAAAATTATTAATATTTCTTTTAATGATAATAATGGTTTTTGTAAGTGCTTGTTCAAAAGAAATAAGTGATAATCTTGTATTGGTCAAAGGTGGAGATTTTGTAAATACAAAGTCGAACTATTATGGAAAAAATATAAAGTTATCAGATTTTTATATAGGTAAGTATGAAGTCACTCAAAAGGAGTGGAGTGAAATCATGGGAAGTAATCCATCACAATTTACAGGTAATAATTTACCTGTAGAAATGGTGAGTTGGTATGATTCTATTGAGTACTGCAATAAAAGGAGTTTAAAAGAGGGATTGAAGCCGTATTACAAAATAGAAAAGGATAAAAAGGATCCTGATAATAAGAATAATAATGATGATATAAAATGGACAGTAACGACTAATGAAGGAGCTAATGGTTATCGCTTGCCAACAGAGGAAGAATGGGAATATGCTGCAAGCGGAGGTCAGATGAGCAAGAATTATATATACAGTGGAAGCAATAATGCGGATGAAGTAGCTTGGTATTGTAGAAATGCTGGAGATAAGTATTTAACAGGAAATTGGAATTGGCCTGAAATACAAAATAATAATAACAAAACAAAATCTATCGGTATGAAGAAACCGAACGAATTAGGGCTATATGATATGTCTGGTAATGTAAGGGAATGGTGCTGGGACTGGTATAAAGGTTTGGATATTAGCAGTGTGTCTGTGAAAGTAACTAAAGGCGGAGGTTGGATTGGTGATGTTACTTGTGGAGAAGCAGCGTTTAGAGGTAAGTATGATGCAAGCGGAAAGGCTCCAGATCAAGGTTTTAGAGTATGTCGTAGTAAGTAAAAAATAAGAAACATAGAGAAAAATCATAATTGTTAGAGAAACACTTAAATTTATGATATTAGCAAACGCATAATTAATAGAGAAAGACACTATAATAAAAAGTAGGACATGATTCTAATCTAAGATAAAGAGAAGGAGGAGAATTAGATGAATGAAAATCAAATGAACCGAATACATACAGGTAAAGGGTTTATTGCAGCTTTAGATCAAAGTGGTGGCAGTACTCCAAAAGCATTACTTGAGTATGGGATTAAGGAAGACAGTTATTCTAATGAAGAAGAAATGTTTGACTTAGTGCATGAAATGAGAAAACGCATAATAAAGAGTCCGGCATTTACTTCAGAATATATTTTGGGTGCTATATTATTTGAAGACACAATGTATCGTACTATTGATGATCAATATACACCTGATTATCTTTGGAAGAAAAAGAATATTGTACCTTTCTTAAAGGTTGATAAAGGCTTAGCTGAAATTGACAATGGTGTACAGCTTATGAAACCAATAAGTAATTTAGATGAGCTTTTAAAGCATGCAGTAGAAAAAAATATTTTTGGAACAAAAATGCGCTCAGTTATTAAGGAAGCAAATGCTAAAGGAATTAAAATGTTAGTTGAGCAGCAATTTGAAATTGGTAAACAGATTGTAGAAGCAGGTCTTGTTCCTATTATTGAGCCAGAAGTTGACATCCATAGTACCGATAAGGAAGAATCTGAAAAACTTTTGAAACTTGAAATTTTAGAGCAGCTATCAAAACTTGATAAAGAAACAAAAGTGATGCTTAAACTTTCAATACCAACTAAAGATAATTTCTACATTGATTTAATAGATGAGCCACATGTTGTCAGAGTAGTAGCTTTATCAGGTGGTTATAGTCAAGCAGAAGCAAACGAAAGACTCGGACGCAATCATGGATTAATCGCCAGTTTTTCAAGAGCTTTATCCCAAGGTCTCACTGCTCAGCAAGCTGAAGAAGAATTTAATGGGACAATATCAAAATCAATTAAGGAAATCTATGATGCATCAATAAAATAATTCAATAGTATATATTGTGATTAATTAGTGTTATAAAACTATGAGCCTATTTATTTATGATTGAATACTTTCTCTAGTGCCTAAATAAGTAGTGCATTTATAAAATGTCGGAATGTAGTGAAAATTAAAACAAAATAGAAATTTGTGAATTAATATGTATTGACACCATATAATAAGGTATGATATACTTCATATAACTTAGGGGAGTAGCTTATAAGCTATAGAGCCAACAACCGGCAATTAAAACTGCCTGGTTCTATACTCCGAATGGAAAGCAAGACCTTTGATACGATTTAGTTGTTACTGAATCAGATCAAAGGTCTTTTTTGTCTAATTAAAACCATAAAATCAATATATTGGAGGGATAAACATGGACATTTATTATATTATTTTAGTTTTACCGGCATTGGCTTTTTCGCTTTATTGTCAATTTAAAGTAAAAGGAACCTTTGACAAGTATAGCAATTATGGCAATGCTAGAGGATTTACTGGTGCAGATGTTGCAAGGAGAATTCTTGATAGAAATGGACTTTATGATGTAGCTGTAGTTCCCACAGCAGGCAGCTTAACTGATCACTATGATCCTGGAAAAAAGGTAGTGAGATTATCTGAATCAGTATATTACAGCAATTCTGTTGCAGCCATAGGTGTTGCAGCTCATGAAACTGGACATGCAATACAACATAAAGTACAATATGCACCACTTTCTATAAGAAGTGGGCTTGTACCAATTGCAAATGTAGGTTCTATGGCAGGCCCATATATGGCGATTTTTGGATTAATATTTCAAATTCCTTTGCTTGCACAACTAGGTATAGTGTTTTTTACTGGTGCGGTAGCATTTTATTTTGTAACTCTACCAGTAGAATTTAATGCAAGTAAAAGAGCAATATCAGAATTAGAATCTCAAGGAATACTTAGTTTCAATGAAATGGCTCCTGCAAAAAAGGTGCTAAATGCAGCAGCTATGACTTATGTTGCTTCTGCAATAACTGCTGTTGCAAATTTGCTTCACCTTGTATTTTTGTTCATGGGAAGCGGTGATAGAGAATAATAGATTATCATGCATTGAGCGTATTAAAGCCATACAATACAGGATATTTAGTTAAGAATGTAATTTTCTAATATTAAAGGAGGAAAGTTAATGTTTAAAAATAGAAAAGGGACGCCTAATAAAAAGGGATTGCCTGATAAAAAGGATTTACCCCAATACATTACAGCAGCGCTTATAATTACATTAGTAATAAATATAGTTATAAATTTGATTTCTCAGTCAAATCATAAACAAATTGATTATAGTGAATTTCTCACAATGGTAAATAATAAACAAGTAGAATCAGTTGAGATTTATAGTGACAAGCTTGTTATAACACCAAAAAGTGATGAGGATGCCTCAGTTGTAAATAAAAAATTATATTATACTGGCAACTTAGACTATCCTCAACTTGTAGACAAACTATATAATGCAGATGTAAAGTTTACTACACCCGTAAAAAATACTCAGTCTCCAATTATCGGTTTCATACTTTCGTGGATTATACCTTTTGCTATATTTTATATGTTAGGTAATTGGTTCATGAAGTCTTTAAGTAATAAAATTGGAGGAGGCGGAGGTGGATTTATGTCCGTCGGAAAAAGTAATGCGAAGGTATATGTTGAAAAGACTACAGGAGTATATTTTAAAGACGTAGCAGGTCAGGAAGAAGCTAAAGAATCTCTTAAGGAGATAGTTGATTTTCTTCACAAGCCTGAAAGATATACGAAGATAGGCGCTAAGCTTCCTAAAGGTGCACTTTTAGTAGGACCTCCAGGTACAGGAAAGACATTACTTGCAAAAGCTGTAGCAGGAGAAGCGAAAGTTCCATTTTTCTCACTTTCTGGGTCAGGTTTTGTAGAGATGTTTGTAGGTGTTGGAGCTTCAAGAGTCAGAGATTTGTTTGCTCAGGCAGAAAAGCAAGCACCATGCATTATTTTTATTGATGAAATTGATGCAATAGGTAAGAGTAGAGACGGTAATATAAGTGGAAATGATGAAAGAGAGCAGACATTAAACCAGTTACTTGCTGAAATGGATGGCTTCGATTCTTCAAAGGGAGTTGTTATTCTTGCAGCAACCAATAGACCAGAAGTCCTTGATAAGGCGCTATTAAGACCTGGACGTTTTGATCGTAGAGTTATAGTAGATAAACCAGATCTTAAAGGAAGAGAGAATATATTAAAGGTTCATTCCAAGAATATAATAATGGATGAAAGTGTTAATCTAAAAGAGATAGCACTTGCTACTGCTGGTGCTGTTGGGGCTGATCTTGCAAACATGGTTAATGAAGCTGCGTTAAGAGCTGTAAGAATGGGAAGAGATGAGGTTAGGCAGGATGACTTATTTGAGGCAGTCGAAACTATAATTGCAGGTAAAGAGAAAAAGGATAGAGTAATGACTGAGAATGAGAAAAGTCTTGTTGCATTTCACGAAGTTGGACATGCGTTAGCTTCAGCGCTGCAGAAAAAGACTCAGCCAGTTCATAAGATTACAATTGTTCCAAGAACAATGGGAGCACTTGGATATACTATGCAGATGCCAGAGGAAGAAAAGTACCTTATGTCTAAAGATGAATTGCTAGAACAGATAGTTGTTTTGCTTGCAGGAAGAGCAGCTGAAGATCTTGTGTTTAATGAAATAACTACAGGTGCTTCAAATGATATTGAGAGAGCTACTAGTATTGCAAGACAAATGGTAACAATGTATGGAATGTCAGAAAAATTTGGTATGATAGGACTTGAATCAATTCAAAACAGATATCTTGACGGCAGACCAGTAAGAAATTGTTCAGATGAAATATCTGCTGAAGTTGATCGTGAGGTTATGAATATAATCAATGAATCCTACGAAAAGGCAAAAAATCTTCTAAAGGCTAATATGGAAGCTTTGGGCAAAATATCATCGCATCTTATTTTCAAAGAAACCATAATGGGTGATGAATTTATGAAAATTCTAAACTCAATCCAAATAGACGAGCCGGTTAACGTTTAAAGCTTAGAAAGTTTTATTATAAAAATTTTTACAATATATACATTGCAAAAATAATTCTTTATTATAATCTTAAAAATATTGCAAGAATTTTAGCCGTAATTGTGAAATGTGCATTGTGAATTGTAACAGATATATGTGTCTCAAAAAATAAATATTCTTCAGAATATTAGAATTTATATTCTGAAGAATACTAGAATATATATTCTAAACCATATATATTCTTAATAGGTTGTTGAATAACTAATTTTTACAAATAGTTATTCGAGAAAATATTCTTAGGAATCAAAGATTCCAAGGATAT
>NZ_JBJIAB010000014.1:0-122607 GCF_045310795.1 Candidatus Clostridium helianthi | reverse complement strand
CATAATTACCTAGAAACTGGAACAAAAGTATGTTATTCATTTCGGCGAGTTATATGCATAAGTTCAGGTCTTAGTTGAGTTATCTATAAATAAAACTATTTATCATCTTCTACTGTTATGAAGTTTGCATCTAACCTAAACATTAATAAATAAAATCACCATGTAAGTCTCTTTTATAGACTATTAAGTTCAGCTCTAATCCACTTTAATTTATTCTTTATTAATTCTATTTCTATTCTTAAATTATCTATTCCATCTAAGCATGTAAAATAAGCATTTTCTGCTACATCTCTTTGAAGTCTTAATTCTGCGACCTCTTTATTTCCTTTAACTAATTCCATTATTAAGGTAGCTGGATATTTATCTTCCCTAAGTTTTAATATTTCTTCGGCTTGTTTTACTTTATATTCTTTCTCTGCTTGAGCCTTTTTAAGCCCCAAAGTTTTTAATTGTGTATTACTCCTGTTTAATGCTATGATGCATGTATTTAATCTTTGTATAATTCCTTTTGAATCCATATTATTTCTCCCCTCAACTTTATTAATTAAAACTTTGTTCTTGATATTTTCATCATTTTTGCTTGTTTCATTATTTTCATAATCTAATGCATTAATTTCTTTTATTAGAGTAAAATCATTTTCGCACTCTAAACCTTTGTTTTCATCTGCATAGCTATATTCATCTTTCAAAACCTCTCCCCCCATTAACTCACTACTTTTCTTTTCTAAGATTTTATTTATCTTATCTACAAATCCAGCATGCTTTTTAAAAATTATTTTTCCTGGCATATTGCTGCTTTTTAAGCATATGCACCAATGTATATTGGACATATTCTCACCTCAGTCTATAATTATTTTCAGTGCCTTGAATTTCAACTATAAAATCCTTGGTCATTTCATATATTCTACTTCCTATTGCTTCATCAAAATTTAGTAGTCTTTCAACTGTGAACTCACTTGAAACAATAAGTGGCAGGTGATTAAAATATCTATAATTTATCAGCTCAAACATTATATTTATGTCTGTTTCATTAACTTTTCCTTTATATAAATCATCAATTAATAGAATTTCGCAGGTTTGATATTTGCTTAAGGTCTTTTTATAATATTCTTTGTCTAGGATATTTTGTTTAAGGCTTGTAATCACATCTCTATAAGGCATGTAAACAACTTTTATATTATTTTTCAAGAAATTATTTGCAAGAGCTAAGGCAATATGAGTCTTTCCGCTTCCTGGATTACCACAAAGTAGAATTGAATTTTTCCTATTTGATCTTATCTCGTCAAAACTCATATAATAATCTGTTGCAATAAATTTCATTTTTTTAGAAGTTCTTGACCATTCTTCAAAATTGCTAAAGGTCTTTTCTAAATTTTCTGGATTTATCCCACTATTTTTCCATAATCTTTTGACATTTTCAATCTCTAAGCACGAACATGGTGTCATCAGTGGCTGTGCATGAAACTGAGCTTTTATAATATAACCTGTATCTTTGCATTTTTCACATTTAAAATGGCCTGTCTCTTGTGCAGCCTGCACCTGCTTTTGGTTTCCGTTCTGGGATTTTGATATTGAATTTTCTCTCACCTGATTTAATATTCTTTGAAGTGCATCCATAAATATACTTTTCCTCCTTCAATGGATATAATCCCTGCCAACAATGCTCTATGCTGTTTTCTAAAATCTTAATTTGTGTTTCTTCGTCTTGAGATAAATCTTTTAATTTATTCAATAATATTTTTAATCCCTTATCTGTTATTGGCTTTTTAATTCTTTCTCTCATTTTTATAAATTCTAGTATACTTTCAATTAGCAACTTGTTTTTGGTAAATTCTTCTATAAAAATATTATTCTTATAATTATTATAGTTTTTATTATTCTTGTTAGTTGTTACTTCTTTGTCAGCTGTTTGTGATATGCTTGTTAATTCACTGTTAGAATGCCTGATATTTTTCTCTTGCTTCCCTTGGTAAAGTTCCCAGTTTACTATCTTTATAAGTCTTCCAGTCTTTGTTACCTCTTGTGTTATAAAATCATATCTTTCAAATTTTTTAAGAGCAGTTCTTACATTTTGAAGCGATATTCCATCACCACTTTTCTTAACTATTCCCTCTAATGAAGTTACAAATTGACCTGCTTCTGCTTTAAACTTTGTTCCTTTCCATTCCCACTCCCTTTTTTCATGATTTGCCATACTTAGAATCGTAATCAATATAACCTTCTGCTCTAAAGTTGAATTTAACCAAATAGCCTTTTCAAATAAAACTCTATGAATCTTAAACCAGCCCTCGCTCATCTTATCAACTCCTATACCATCTTATAGCTTTCGTATTTTTTATATATCATCTTACATCTACTTCTCTTCCCTTATCGCACATCCAAAAGGAATCATATTCATATGTGGCACATTTTAAACCTTCTAACTCTTCGTTATCTTCCTCGTAATCAAAGCTCTTTAATTCAATAGAATCTGCTCTGCATACTCCATCTTTATAATTTTTACAGGTTCTCCAGTTACACTTAATTAACAATTTGAATTCCCCCTGACATAAAATATCTATCTCGATAACTTTTGTTTTTCACCTCTTCTAATGCAGTCATAAATTTTGATGCATCTTTTATTGTCTACCCTGTTATCTTTAAATCTCTAAATATGTCATCTGTTGAGCATTTATAAATATCTGCAAGTCTTTTTATCAGTGCAGGCGATGGTCTTGTCCATCCTTGCTCTAACTTATAAAATGTACTTTTACTTATTTTTAATGCTTCTATAACCTCCTCACTATCAAGACCAGAGTTTAATCTCCTTAATCTTATTGGTGTTAATTTCATATCTTCTCCCCCATTCAATCGACTTTCTTAGCTGCTTGTCTGTCTTACTATACTTATATTTTATCAGTTTTTCCGATAAAATTAAAATCCGTTTCTATCGTCAATAATGATATTTTTATCAATTATATCAGCCATACTTATATTTTCTCTTTTTCCCTTAATCTTCCTAATTAATTTATCAGTATATATGATAAATATGTAAAATTAATAAGGGTTAGATATTGTTTAAAAATATATAAGCAACTTAAAAACTTATAAAATAAAGCCTATATCTTAATTGACTAAGTAATTTAAGATATAGGCTAATTTTTTATTTTTGAGCAAGTTTCCCTAATAAAATAGCATTATCATTTTTTAATTTCTTATTTTCATCTTCTAAAGATTGTATTCTTCTTTTAAGAGATTCTATCACTCTATCCTTAGAAGTTTCTGTAAAAGTTTGTTTTTGAGAAATTATTTTCATTTTTTTATTTTGTTTATTTATAGCCTTATTTATTGGCTCTAAAAGTTCATCTTTATATGTATATAAAAATGTCTTACTTACACCTGCTCTACGGCATATTTCAGCCTTTGAGATAGGATTATTTAAAGAGTCATCTAATAACTCTAATTCTTTTAATACAGATAAAACTGTTTGTTTTTTAAAATCGCTTTCTTGTTTTTTCAGTCTAATTATCTCTGTTGTATTAGGATTTTTATTACCCATTATTGTACCCCTTAATATAAAAATGATTTGAGGCTTCAAAGGTTTCACCCTTATTAATCATATCCAAAGCAACTGTATAAAATCTAACGATTTTATCAAATTCTTCTGCTTTTTCATTTAAACCCATTCTTAAAGCATTATCCTTATGTATAGTTTCACTTTCAATAGTGTCTTTAACAGCCTGTAAGTGCCTTGGATATATCTTTTTCTTAACACAAGTCTTACAAGCCATGTGAGGACATGAAGGCATTTTATATGGATGTTCGCAACAACCGTCACCGAGTTCAAAAACTCCTATAATCTTATTTTTGACCCATTTATTATCATATAAGTTTTCTTCTTCTGATAAGTTGTTCTTTATATCGGTAGCATCAGATTTACTTAATTTCTCTTTGAATTCTTTCTTTAATCTTTGTTGATATACCTTAATATATTTCTCTGTCATCGCAACAGAAGAATGTCCTAAAAACTCTTTTACAGCATAAATATCAACTCCTGCGTCAATCATTTCAGTTGCTACTGTATGCCTAAATTGATGTGCTGATATTTTATATATACTACCATCAATATTTTTAAGTGGTATTTGACTGCATATAGAAGGTAAAACATAATTGTCATTAAACATATTATATTTAATGCTCTCAACTACAGGAACTCCACTATTGTCTAAAATAACTTTTCCTTCACCTAATCCTCTATTATCCGTCCTAATTTCTCTAAATAGATATTTATATCCATCGGAAGTAGGGGCAAGTTCTTTAACCCTTTCAATTTGTCTTAATATAGCCTTTTCAACTATATTATTTCCATTAGAATCCTTTAAATGTGCTAAGGGAATCCTTAAATCCTTTGGGATTTTAGCAATACGGTGGTCTAAATAGAGCATAGGGTCTTCATCTAAATCATATTGAAGACATTCCTTACTTTTATCTTTATGTTCAGCAATTAGATGAGATATATCTTCAAATCTTCTACCTGTATTTCTAATAATAATTAACAAATCCCAATATTTAGACTTTACTATTGGAGTTGGTTTATTGTTTTCCAATAATGGAATAATAATATTTTCAATATAGTCATCTAATTGAATTTTTATATTTGGTGGTATAGGTCTTGGTAAACTTCTTTCGTGCTTTGGAGAATCATATTTATTTAATAATCCAGTCGAAGGAGCATTATCCCATTTATTATAATACATATAATTAAACATAGATTTTATTACTGTTAAACCTTCTTTTTTGTGATTATTAGACCAATTTGTTCTTTTTAAAATTGGCTCTATATGTATTTCTCTATCAAGCTTATCAAATGAATTAATATTGGGAAATAGTTCATTCATTGTGGTAAAGAAGGGAAGGATAAAAAATATATAATGCCTAAAACTAACAGGTTTCCAATTATTAAGCATATTAACAAAGTATCTTCTTATTATATTTCTAATTGCTTTATTTTCTATTTTATAAAACGCAACCATAAACTTAGCAGGATTATAATGTCTTGGATAGTCTTCAAAAAGCATTCTCGTATCCCATATATCATTTTTAAGATATTCTTCTCTTTCTTTTGGATTTTTGATATATTCAACATCATTGTGAGAAGGATAATTGTCATTATTTAATCTCACACTAAATCCAATGCTTCCAAGTAAATCAGTGAATCTTTCATCCTTAATGGCTTTATACCAAGGTGTGGTACTATTATATCCTGCTAACTCACAGATTTCATTGTATTTTTTGTCTTTATTTTTCTCATTCTTTAAAACATTGAAGAATTTATTTTGAGATTTGGTCATCCATGAAGTATCAATATCATCTATTGGAAAATTTATAACTTCATTTGGTGTTGTATTATCTATCAAAACTTTATTTGCTAAATCCACAATTACTATTCCTTTCTCTTTTGTTTTTTATATTCTTGTAACCTCTGATACTCTTTCTTGTAATCTTCTGGTTTTAAATGAGCGTATATTTCCATAGTAGTTGTTATACTTGAATGACCGAGTCTTTTAGATATATATTCCCAATTAATCTGTTCACCTTTGCTTATATATTCTCTTGCAAGTTCTGTTGCATGAGTATGTCTTAACATATGTGGGTGTATTTTAATTCCTGTTTTTTTACTATAATATTTAAACATAGAATCAAGAGTAGATTTAGTCATTGATTGTCCATTATAAGATAGTGTATTACTATTTACTACAACAAATAAAAAGTCATTATCAGCATTACTTTCTAACCATTCAGAACTTATGTATCTATCTATTAACGCCATTAAATCTGTTGGTAAATGAACAAATCTATCTCTACCATATCCAGCCTTTGCTCTTGAACCATTGGTATTATCTGCTCTAAATCTAACCCATAGACCTTCTTCTGCAAAGTCTATATCCTCTAAATGAATTCCAAGTAATTCATTTGACCTAAAACCACCTTCTTTTAAGCATAGTAGTATTATCTTATCTCTTAGGAGATTTACACTATCTAAAAACTTCTTAAAATCCTTTTGTTCTACAGTTTTAGGAATAGTTTTTGGTACTTTTGATTTTAAAGTGTTTACTTGTATGGTTCTGCTATGTCTTGTATGTGCCAACATATCTTTATCTCTCATTGATTGAGTTACCATAACACTTCTATAAACAATAGGATTTTCTTTAATTTTATTACTCGCTTTAAGCCATAGATATAAAGAACTAACTCTACTTACTATTCCATTTATAGTAGTTACACTTAGCGAATCTTCAATATAATCAAACTCTATATCATAATTTAACACTTCTATATTTTCATAAAACCTATAGGGGTTTTTTAGCCATAATTTAAATTGTGCTAATATGTCAGGCTTCCCATCAAGGTCGAGCATACCTAAATCTCTAATTCTTAAAAATATGATAAAATACCAAAGCTGATAGCAATATGCTTTTACTGTGTTAGGAGACACTTCTCTTTCTGCCCTTGCTTGTATCATATTCAAATATTCCTTAACTAAGGTTATAAAGTCATAGTTGTCATCAACTAAATAGTACATTAGTCCTAAATCTGTTTGTGCTTTTACTATTCTAATTATCTCATACCATTTATCTTTAGGACTTTGCTCTTTAGTTCCTCCCATTCATTATTAACTCCTTTACTTAACTCTTTTACTTATTATACTATACTTACTTAAATTATTCTATATTTACTATATATTATTTACATATAATTATAGATATAAAAATAAGGTAAACAATATCTATAATTACTTACCTTACTGTTATTAGTTATATATTGTTAAATATTCTCTAGCCCTTATTAATTCTTTAATCATCTTTATTTTTACAAGCCTCTTCCACTTAACCATTTATATGATATTGTCTTTTAGAATTTAAAAATTTTATATTTTGAAGCAAAGAACAAATCGCAGGCGACTGTGTTTAAGTTCCGTATTGTGCTTCGCACTCTTTTCATAGGTGTAGATTTCTTTTTTACTCTTTTTAAAATACAAGAACTAGTCAATCAACCTTTTCTAAGTTATACCCTCAAGGAGTACCTCGTCCATAGATTTTATTGGAATATAAATTCCTAAAAAAGAACAAAAGTGGCTGCGCCACGCTCTTTCTTTATACCATTTTTTACAGGTCAATATCCTTATAACCATTGGTATCACTGGCTTTCAAAATCAAAAAATTCTATACTTTCCTAGACAATAAAAAAACAGCCTACATATTTAATGTAAGCTGTCAGACTCTGTATAATATGAGGGTAATTCATATCCTTGCCTTATACCAAAATCTCAGGCGACATGGACTTTTTATCATTTTTATATTCCTTACAATCCAAAATGAAAATTGATACTCGCCTGAAAATAAAGTATTTATATATGTTGCAATTCACAATGCACGTTTCACAATTACAGATAAAATTCTTGTAATATTTTTAGAATTATGATGAAGAGTTATTTTTGCAACGTATATGTTTTATATATTTACATGAGTCCTCTTATATAGAACTGGTATTGCCAATGCTATAAGGAGTATCCCCATAAAAGCAGGTGCTGAATGACCAAGTGATACATAGATTTGTCCACCAATGATAGGTCCAATCATTCTTGCTAAAGCCTGAATAGATTGATTGCCTCCTTGAATCCTTCCTTGTTCACTGGAATCCACAGACTTGGAAAGCATCCCATTGAATGAAGGCCCAAATATTGAATCACCAAAACCGAATATAAACATTCCAATAATAAAGAGAGGATAAAATGATAACAAAGCCGATAGAGCAATAAAAGCATATCCCATAATCTCCGAACCCATACCGAGAATTGCTATTTGTCTATCATTAAGTTTTAGTAAAAGCTTTGGCATTATAAGGCTCTGTGAAATGATATCTTGAAAGCCCATAATTGAAAACATAAGTCCGATTACTGTAGGCTTCCAGTTAAAAGTATCTATTGTAAATTGTGAAAAAACTGCTTGCAGAGATCCGTTTGGTATCCAAAGTAAGAACCCAGATATAAGTAACATCTTTATACTTTTCATAGAAAGTATGCTGGCAAGCTGTGTAAATGGATTTAGTCTCACAAAAGTGATCTTCTCTAGTCTATCTTCATTGTGGAGACTCTCAGGCATAAAAAAGATTCCATAAACAACATTTAGTAAAGTTATTATTGCCCCAAAATACATTGGCACAGAATAACCAAACTTAGCAAGTAATCCACCTAGAGTTGGACCAATGACAGTACCTACGCCTACAATAGCGCTCACCCATCCAAAGTATTTAGTTCTCTGATTACTAGGAATTATGTCTGCAAAATATGCAAAAATAGTGCTTATGGTCCCACCTGTTATACCATCTATTATGCGTCCGGCAAATAGTATCCATAAGGCCCCTCCTACACCAAAGACTACGTACCCGATTGCTGAACCCAAGAGACATACTAAGAGCACTGGACGACGTCCATATCTGTCGCTCAAAGCGCCAAGTCCTGGAGCTGCTAAAAACACACAAACTGCATAAACAGATGTAAGGAGTGTAACAACTATAGCTTGCTCTCCTGGATTACTTGTATAAGGCTGAACTAAAAATGGAACGACTGGTGCTATGATCGTAAAGCCTATTCCACAAAGAAATACAGATATAAGACCGAATATTAAAGCGTGTTTATCTATAATTTGTTCTGAACTTTGTTCATTATTTGATTTAAATTTGGACATTTAAACCCTCCTATCAATATTTGTTATTTTGTAAAGATTTATGAAGTGAGGTTGATATAATATAAGTGAGTCCTCCTGTTAATAGTTGCTATTTTGTTTCATTAAGAACTATGCATACCGTATAACAAATTGGGTATTTTTGACCATCCCTCCAAAATGGAGGAATGAGCAAAGATACCTAGTATCATTATTACTTTGAGAACCCTTCCTAAACAATTGTTGAGCCTATTTCCTTTAGCATAATGTTAAGATCTTCTCTTTCATTAGCTGGTCCATTTCTCAAACCAGTAACAACCGGTACCTCTGTAACATCAAATTCAAGCAGCTCAAACATGTGCTTAGTATAATCAATATACGACTTGAACAGTTCTGGATCTGGATTTCCCTGATTAAACGTAAGAATTAGTCTTTTTTCAGCTGCATTTTCTTCCTTGAAATATGGAGAGTATCTTGGAGAAAATCGTGCAAACATCCTGTCAATGATGATCTTTCCTTGAGCGCTCATCTGCATCATATAAATCGGCGAACCGAAAACAATCACATTTGCACGGTCAATTGCATCATTAAGTTTTTGCATATCATCTTTGATAACACACCCCTGATCACCTTTATGGCAGGCCCAACATCCTTGACATGGTTTGATATCAAGATTATTGAAATCAAAGTATTGAGTTTCAGCACCTTGTTCTTTCGCACCTTCGAGTATTTTATTTACTATCCAGGCAGTATTCCCTTCTTTTCGTGAACTAGCACTAATTCCGATTATATTCATACTTTTTCCTCCTTGCATATCTTTTCTATCTATAGTTTGTTTTGTACTTTCTAAATTCATTTTAAATTCTCCTTTCGTAGCAGGTATTTTTTGTTTACCTCTCAACAAAACCATCTTAACACCATTTTGTTTACCTGTCAACAAAATAGCAACAATAAAAATGCAGCCTATCACAAATAGTTTTAGGCTGCCTGTTGTTTCATTATAGATATCCAAATTTAAAATTATATTTATGTGTGATAACTTACCGAAATCATAAATATTTTGATTCCGAAAAGCTATGAAAATATCGCTGGAGGTTCTAAGCAGCAGGTTGTATCCACCTTAGCATGCTCCAACTTTCAGTTTGACAAGCTAAAATGGAACAACCTACAGCTAAGAACCTTTAACAGCTCATTTTCAAATGTTTTCTCCACAAATATATTTATGATTTCTAATGAAGATACAAACTTAAATTCTTAGCAACTTTGTAAATATGTTCATCTAATAAGTCTAATTTTCAAGTTGTTTGTCTATATAGATAACACAACCAGAAATGAGTAATATACTTTTGTGGAATGTTTCATTGGTAATTTTGATGGATGTGATTCTTTGGCTATAAGTTGTTCCAAATGTGCTAGTTCAAAGCTTGTCTTTGAGGCTAGCACTTTGGGTGCAACTTTATAGCCTTAGAATCACCCATCAGAATTACCCAGAAACTGGAACAAAAGTATATTATTCATTTCGGTGAATTATATGCATAAATTCAGGTATCTAAAGTGCATTAAAACTAGTTTCTTGTTCCTTAACGGAACTTTGCTTTCCTTGAAGCAGTTTTGCTGCAATAGCCGATACAATTGGAACTGTAAGTATAACTGCTAAGCTCCCACAAACAGCATTAAGAATATCAATTGCAACACCGTTTGAGTTAATCAATTGCCTAAACTGTACTTGGTAAGAGTACATTAGAATAAATGAAAAAATGGATTCACCTAGGAATGCTAGAATAAGAGTATTACTCATAGTCCCCATCATATCTCGTCCAATATTCATACCTGAACTGAATAATTCACTAAAGGAAGCATCCTGATTTTGCTTCTTTAGTTCATTGATTGAGGTAGCAATAGAAATAGCAATATCCATTACAGCTCCAAGTGAAGCAATAATAATACCTGTAAATAAAAGATCTTTCACCTGCAGCTTGCTTTGTCCAGCAATGTTAAGCAATGCATCTGTATCTGAAGATGTATAACCAGATACACCTAGAATCCTACTAAAAATAAGCATAATTACAACTGACACAACAACACCTGCCACTGTTCCTAATACGGCAGACAAAGTTTTTCTATCAAAGCCACCTACTAAAAAGAGGGTTACGCAAGAAGTTACAATGACAAGTAATATAGTTGCCAAGACATCAGACACACCCATGAAAAGTAATGGAACAAAAATAAATAATACCGTGGTCAAGGTAAATATTATCCCTAGCACAGAATGAAAACCACGCCATCCACCTACTAAGCAGATTGCTCCAATAAAAAGGCCTATAAGTACAAGTAAAGGAACAACACGATATGGTGCAAACATATAAACATTTACGTATGATTTATCATCAGTAGATGTATTAACAGACACCACAATATCTTGTCCATTATGAAGAATAAAATTAGTATCATAATTAAGGGCATTATTAACCTTAAAAGTCTGTCCCTTATATTGCCCACTTTCTATAAGTACATCTACAATCTGTCTTCCAATGTAAAGCCCAGAAAAACCTGATGAATTTATTACCTGTTCATCAATTGAGACAACCTTACCCTTTTCATAATGTACTTCTCCACCAGCTCCTGAACTAAATGGATTATAAATAGGCGTATGTGAGCTAAAAAGTATAGCTAGTATAATGTAAACAGACAAAATGGCAATAGATCCAATAATTTTGCCCCCTATTTTAATAGATGAAATCCAACCTAATTTTATATTCATAATATTCATGCTATTCTCCTACTTCTATACTGCCTTATAAAAAGCAGTTTAATTTTATATGACAAACAGTCCAGTCAATATTAACTGAACTTTTGTCTTTTACTAAGTTATGCTTATTTATTATTTCTTTGTAATAGTGTAGCTATCAATTAATGATTGATTACCAATTGTATAATCATTTGCTGCATAAGTATTGATTGTAAATGTATCATCAGTGAAACTTACATATGAGTACGATGGAACATACCCCTGCCACCCAACAACACTAAATGAATGATCAGCAATTCCGCCAATTGTATCATTATTACCCTTGTTTAAGTCATAATATTTACTTCCTGTACCTGAATCAAGAGTAAAGTAAACTGTTCCCTTAGGATTAGTTACACTGTCTGGATATTCTTTTTTTGCATAAGTAGCATTTGGATTTGCAGTGCCTGGTACAGAAGCGTTGCTACTATTTTTCAAAGTTTCAGGAGCACCAGTATTAGGATCAACAGCACTTCCATTTAACATTTGTGCAGTACGAGTATAGTAGTGATCATGTCCTTGTAGCACAACATCTATATTGTATTTATCCATCATTTTTGTCCAAGTATTACGTATTGTTAAAACTGGATCATCAAGTTCATTTTTAGTATTGTGATTAGCTTCGCTGTATGCAGATTGGTGCCATGTAGCAACCTTCCACTTTACATTTGGATTAGCTTTAATAGCCTCTGCTATAAATTGGTCATGATCAGCAGTACCATAGTTATTTGCATTCAATACCAAAAATAATACTGGACCAGCAGTAAACCAGTAGTCACCATCATTTCCATATTGTGTAGCACCTAACTTGCTTATATTTGGCTGATTGTAGTGATATCCATAATATTCACCCATTTGGTGATCATGATTACCGCAAAAAGCAGCTAAAGGCATATTTTGCATGTAATTCACTGTAGAATCTGGATTAAAGAAATCCCTATATTGATACCATTGTCCATCAGATGAATTTGAAGGTTGAACTAAGTAATTATAGTCGTTAATTTGATCTCCCATTGAAAAAAGGAAGTTTAAGTCCTTATTTTGAGTCACTAGTTTCAGCATATTATTCCAGCCTGTTTTATCATCATTTAAGTTCTTGTGACCACCTGTAGCATTAGATTTAGCAGTACCTTTAGAATTATCAAATGCACCAATTTGTGGATCACCAAAAGCAGCAAACGTTACTTTATCTGTAGATAGTGTGGTAATCGTATAAACTGGACTCCAATTACCTTGTCCATCACTTACAGAATAAGAGTATTGTGTATCTGGATCTAACCCTTTTACTTTCGCTTTATTTGAATATTCACCAGTTTGAGCACCTGCTGTTTTCTTCCCATTATAAACAGCATCCCCATTATTAGCAGGAGTAGCCTTTCCATCAATATCTGTAAGGGCTGTCTCACTCTGATTAATAGATTGTGTAGCTTTTACAACAGTTTGTTCCGCATCCTGAATATCTGCAGAAGTTGGAAATTCTGTACCATTCATATTAGATGTACGTGAAATTTTTATTTGTGTCTTTCCAGAAGATTGTGTGAACCAAGCAAAATCAAGCTCTTTTGGATCAGAACCAACATTTGCATTAATATTGTAAGGTCCTGTAACCTTAGGTAATGAGAAATTTTCAATACCTGATATACCAGTAATTTCGGCATTAACGTTTCTTATAAAAGGTATACTGGCAGACGTAGCCATGACTGTAGCTACAGCAATTGGAAGCATGAATTTAACTTTTTTACTAATTTTCATATAATCTTACCACCTTCTAAATATTTTGTTCTTATATAAAGTTACTACTTTTATTTTAAATACCAGTTAACTTATAGTTAATTTCACTTTAAATATTATAATTTACCTTTAATTACATATTTTTACTGAAACTATAGTTATATAACTACTTTACATGCAATTTTATTACAAAGGAATTATAAAATTTCTAGTATAAGCCCACACCAAATTTTAACAATCGCAGATAATCATTCTAGATATAAATCTAATTTATAGTTTTTATATCTATATGGATAAACATATTTACAAGGTTGCTAATACTTTAAGTTCGTATATTCACTAGAAATCATAAATATATTTGTAACCACAAGGGTCATAATATGGAGAAAACATTTTAAAATTAGCTGTTAAAGGTTCCTAGCTGTAGGTTGTTCCATTTTAGCTTGTGAAGTGAGCGTCCAAAATTTTATTTTGGGTTCTCGAACTTCCTCAGCGAATGTAATGAGTCGAGCTTCCCTAGGAAATTGGGAGCACGCATTAGTGATGCAACCTGCAATTTAGCACTTTCAGCGATATTTTCATAGTCCTGCGAAATAACAATGTTTCTGCTTTCGGTGGAATATCCCATAAATCTGTTTGTCTATAATTTGAAAGAAAAAAATACAGCCAATTCCAAATGGAATTAGGCTGCTTATCGTTTTATTTTAATTATTCAGATTTATCAGACTTAGTATCTATTCCAAGTTTATTTATTTCCGCGTCCAAATGTCTGCTATATTTTTCTATGAAGCCAAGCATAGCGTCAAATTGTTCATCAGTCACTTGCTCAAATACGACTTTATCTCGCTCCTGAAACTCTTTGTGCAACTTTTCATGGACATCATAAACTTTTTGCCCTTGCTCAGTAAGCCTGAAATAGATTTCCTTCTTATTATCTGGCTTCTGATAGCTTTCTATAATGCCTCTTTGTATAAGCTTCTTTGTCATTTTACTTATAGCTCCCCTAGTCATATAAAGAGACTCTGCAAGTTTTGTCACGTTGGACTCTACGTTTCTTCCAATACATTCAATGTAATGTACTTCCGAAGGATTATATCCCTTAAGACTATCTTCCATCTTAAGTTTATTAAGCCAAGCCATCTTATTAAATACTTTCCTAAAATCCATTAAGACCTGTTCTTGTTTATTCATGGCCTACCCTCCCACTTTTTGACGCATTAAGAATATTATATTACTCTTTTGTTTCCATTTCAACAATATTAAAATATTATTGTAAGAAATTGAACTATACGTAAAAAGTTATTCTTATCCCTATTATGCTTCCTTATACTCTATTTGTATCTTTTGATCCTCACTTCTCACAAATGTATTGCAGGTATTACAATTATAACTATTTGTTATAATCTTAAAAAAATTCCCTTTTTCGTCTTCTTCATTTCTCTCCACAGTATTTACATTCATAATTTCTAATGCATGACATTTAGGACAATATTCATTAACCATAATTTACACTTCCTCATAACATAATTTTGTATTTAAAAATATTTTTTATGATTCAACCGTTTTTTATTCTTGCCAAAAACTACACGTATTTATGTTAAATGTACTTTTTGCTAACTAAAATTTATATATTTATCTTAAATCCAATTTTAATTATATGCCCAATATCTCTGTATTAAAAACTAAGTAAAAACTCTCTTAAAATTAGCTTCTTCATCCTTAGTTTTCAGAATCACCAATTATATCCAGCAACTCACAAGGCTTGTCTATGATGTAATCTGCACCTTTTTCCTTTAGAAGCTCTCTATCTCTAAATCCCCAAGTCACGCCTACACATTTAACTCCAGAATTTCTAGCTGTCTTTACATCTACTTCTGAATCCCCCACATATATTGCTTTATCAGTAGTAGAATCTAATTCCTTTAAAGCTTTAATTACTGTATCAGGGGCTGGTTTTTTAGCAATATTTGAACTTTCTCCAATTGCAACTTTTATATATTGTTCAAAATAAATCTTATTAAGCTCTTTTACTGCTGCATCAAATTTATTAGAAACAATTGCGAGCTTATAGTTTTCCTTTGATAAAACATCTAAAAGCTTCATGATTCCTTCATATGCTTTAGTTTTATTTTGCATATTTTTTGAATAATGACTGCGAAAATCTGCAAGACATTCTTTATAATAAGGATTATTTAAGCCGTCAGGTACAGAAAGCTCCATTAAACGCCCAACTCCGTTTCCTACAAAGCTTCTAACTTCTTCCTTTTTTCTAGATGGAAAATTATATTTTCCTAATGCAAAATTCACGCTATCAGCAAGATCTTCAAGAGTGTCAAGAAGCGTTCCATCCAAATCAAATATAACTGTATCATATTTCTTCATAAATAGTATCTCCTTAAAAAACATATAAATTTATAATTTACAACTTAATTGTTAGTTAATTATAACAAAAAGCAATTAGAAATAGAATTCTACATTTAAAAAACATATATATGTTGCAATTCACAATGCACATTTCACAATTCACAATTACAGCTAAACTTCTTGCAATACTTTTATAATTATGATGAAGAATTGTTTTTGCAATATATATGCAAAGATAAAAGAGGTAATTTACATTTTTGCAGATTATCTCTTTTATCTTTATATTTTACTATTCTCTTTTAACCTCATAAAATACACCTTCATCAAAATAAAGTAAAGTATTATTGTCCTTGATGAATAAAGTTAATTTATCTGCTACATTTAATTGAATAATAGAATCAGTACTAACACCTATTTTTGAGAGATTGGTCTTATACTCACTCGCCATATTATTTTGAGTTTTGTTTGTCATCTTATATTGTGGATTATTATAAGATTCATTACCAAAGGTCGCTAAGTTATTGGACAAACTAATCTTTAAACCTATTAGTGATGTTTTTTCACCAACAGATACCTTTGCATACCCTGCTACTTTTTTGATTTCCCAATTACCATAAAATGATTTTTCATCATTACTAGTTTCTTTATCATTGTTTTGTGACTTAGAATTATTATTTGTGCTACTATTGTTTTTCTCCACTGCAACATTTGCATCTTTCCTGTCAGTAGATGAGCTAGCAGTCTTATTTGTTTCAGTATTATTATCTGTATTTTTTGAATCACTGTTAGTAGTAGTATTATCGCTATTATCTGTAGTAGCCTCAGTAGTTGTATCATTATTGGTTTGGTTAGCATTATTTTGTGGCTTTTGATTTCCACAACCACTTAATGTTACTAATATAGCTGCTACTGATAAAATAATTTTTATTTTTTTCAATTTTATTCTCCTTATTGGATTAACTCGTTATATTTTAATATGAAGATATTTTAACATAAACATACATGGCTTACAATTTTTATATTTACTCTAAATTGTAAATGCGCTTTTGTAATAATATTATAAAGTGTACATTATAGAAATAACCTTCGGAATCTCTGCAGGTTATTTTTATCTCTCCAAACATCTATCTTTAATCTTCTTTAGGGCAGCGTTTTTCTTTCTAATAATTTTATGACAATATATTTTCTTTTTAGCTGCATAATCAGTTAAGTCTATAGCAATTATTTAAATCACTATAAACTTATTATAGTCAACCAGAAAGATTAATGAAACTTGATCTAGCTCAACATCTGATATTATTTTTTGAAGTTCAACTATTTTATCATCATTACAGATAATCTTTTTAGCAAATTTAAGATAACAGATGAAAACATAAGTCTCTTATATACTATCTCATAATATAATTCAGTTTCTATGATATCAGCAGTTTCATTTTATCACCCTAACCGTTAAAATTAATATATGTAATTACATTAACTTTATTTAATAGGAAATGAGTAACCCTAAATAAATCACTTGGAGGTTAGAATATGGATATAGACTTATTAGAAAAACTTATAATTTTTCAGAAAAATAAAAATAATTTTATGGAAATCTTATCTTATTTTAATCCAAAGATAAAATACCTAAGCTATAAACTAAAATATTCTGAAGCTGAAACAGACCTTATAATATTTCTTTATGAATTAATTGCAAAAATAAAATTATATAAATTTGTTTCTAGTGCAGATGCTTTAAGGTATATAAAAAGATGTCTTAGAAATCAAGCAATTAAATTATCATATAAAGTTAATCGTGATAAAAATTTTCTCATCTTTAATTCTGACCATGAATCATTAGAATCATTTAATGAAAATAATTCCATCAATGATTATTCAGATGTATTTTTCAATGATTTAATTTCATCATTAAAACCTAGGTAAAAACAAATTGTTTATTATAAATTTCATATGCAGCTTTCAGATATTGAAATTGGTAAAATTCTTAAAATATCTAGACAATCCGTAAATACATCTAAAAGAGTTTCTTTAAATCTACTAAAAACTAAGTTATATATGGAGGGATGATATTATGTATGATGATCTTATAAAAGTTGCTATGACTCAAGGAATTTGGACATTACTCAGTTGTGTGCTTATAGTATACATATTAAAAGCACAGGAAACCAGAGACTTGAAGCAAGAAGAAAGAGAAAAGAACTATCAGGAAATAATCAGGGAACTCACTGACAAATTAAACCTTTTAGATTCTATGAATTCAACCTTAAATGAAATCAAAATTAAGATTAATTAAAGTTTACTTTTAAAATTTTACTAAGATATATCCAGTTATTTCTTTAAGATGTGCATTAAAAAGTGTTCAATAATATAAAATAAAAGTATATAATCTTTAAATTTTATGGATTATATACTTTTATTTTCATGTAAGCATAATGCTATTATGTTTATTTTTGTCATATATTTATGTATAATATAATTTAAATAAACTTAGATTGAGGTGATTTATGATTTTAATATTTAAATATTTAGATATTCTTCTATTCCTTGTTTTTTTCTGTATTTCATTAATTTTTATGATAAATTATATACAATCCTACCGTAGGTTAGTTGGAGATAAAAAAGCTAATTTAGTAATTGATTCACATTTATGTTCTAATAAACACTCATACTTTATGTATATCTTTATTATATTTCTTATAGTAAGAAATATTGCAGAAAGCTTTTCTTTATACTTACTGCTAAGTAATTGTATTCTTATATTTATTATTATTTTGTGTCTATTTTTATATGACAAAGTTGTATCTAAAATGTATTTTCTTGAAGATGGAATTTTTATTGGAAATAAATTCATTGAATATATAGATATAAGAAGCCTTGATTTTATAGAAGAGAAAAAAGAGGTTTTCATTATAAAAATATATTATATTTTTTTAGAAAAAGATTTTACTATTTCATATAAAATAAATCATGATTCAAAAAGTAAAATCGAGGATTATATTAATTCATTGAGTGTTAATGTTAATATTAATGAAAAATAGATAAAACTTAACATCATAGTTTCCTAATTATTGCATTAAGAAATCTATGATGTTAAAATTTAACTTGATATACTTTTAATAATTTTAGAGTTTATCTTAAAGTGCATCGCAAAATCTGCCAGGACGAAGCGATGCTCTTTGCTTAACATACTTATCTTTAAAATTCTTTAATATTAATTTACCTTCTTCTGTGCCAATACTTTCAGGATGAAATTGTAATCCTTCAATAGGATAATATTTGTGACGAATTCCCATTATGTATCCGTCATCTATAGAAGTTGCAGTTATTTTAAGTTCATCCCCGACACTATTATTATCAATAACTAAAGAATGGTAGCGCATAGCCTTAAATTTATTTTTGAGGTCTTTAAAACAACCTTTCCCGTCACTTTCAATTACACTTGTTTTTCCATGCATAAGATGTTTGGCTTTAATAACTTTTGAATTAAAAGCTAACCCAATTGCTTGATGGCCAAAGCATACTCCTAAGATAGGAATTTCACCTTTGAAATAATTAATAATTTCTATATAATATGCATCTTTTGGATGGCCAGGTCCAGGTCCAAGCAATATCATATCTGGAGATAGTTCTTCTATTTTCTGTAAAGAAATTTTATCATTTCTAAATACTATTGGATTCATATCCATTTCTTTTAAATATTGAACAATAATGTGAACAAAACTATCATACGCATCTATAACTAGAGTTTTCATCAAATTTCACCCTCTCAATTTCTTTTTCAAATTCCCTGCCTGTTATAGCTAAATAGCTAGCACCAAGCTTATTTAAAGTTTCCTGCCACTCATTTTCAGGTTTAGAATCTGCAACAATACCAGCTGAAGCACGTATAGAGTATTTACTATCCTTATACAAAGCAGTTCTTATACAAAGAGACATTACTGCATCCCCGTTTAGAGATATTAACCCAAGTGCACCTGCATACATGCTACGTCTGGATTTTTCATATGATTCAATTATCTCCATAGCTCTTATTTTAGGAGTACCAGTCATAGTCCCTGCTGGAAATGTTGAAGCTAAAACATCAAATATATCTTTATCATCGTCCAGCTCTACCCTTACATTAGAAACAAGATGAAATATATGAGAATAACGCTCAATTGCTAATTGTTCATTTACATCTAACGTACCTGGCTTACACAAACGCCCTAAATCATTTCTACATAGATCTACAAGCATCATATGTTCAGCAACTTCTTTTTCACTTGAAAGAAGTTCATCAATATTTCTTTTGTCTTGTTCAGCATTTTTCCCACGCCGAACAGTTCCAGCAATAGGTCTCATAGCTACCTTTTCTCCTTGCTTTCTAACAAAAAGTTCTGGACTTGCACCTACGACAAGTGCATCATTAATCGGTATAAAATACATATATGGAGAAGGATTAATTTTACGTAACCGCAAATACACGTCAAATGGATCAATGTTTGAAGTAATTTGCAATTCATGGCCAATTTGTATTTGATAAATATCTCCATTTGCAATGTGTTCTAAGCAAGATTCTGCTATAGATATAAACTCTTCCTTCGTAATACTATCTAATATATTTGTTGGTAAACTTATTTTTTCTTGAGCTTCTGGTTCAATTTCGTTTTTAAATTCTTTTTCAAGAATATTACTGTCAATTGGTGAAAAGTCATTTATAATTATTTGTTCAAATACAGCATTTGAATTGGTCTGATTAAATGTTATTATGTCTCTATATAAAACTAAACAAATATCAGGTAATTCTAAGTTATCTTTCTGAATAATACGAGGCAATTTTTCAATATGCCACGCAGCATCATATCCTAGGAATGTAAGAAAACTAAAATTTGTATGCTCTTTCACCGAAAATACTTTATATATTCCCTGTAATACATCCCAAGTATGCTTTTCATCAATTAAAAATGACTCTTTGTTTGATTTTAAGTAGGAACAATTGTTAAAAAACTCTTTGAGCACCTCTTTTACTTGTCCAATTCCCGAAATGGTCAGCTCATTTCCTTTTATGCTTATCTGTGCAAGTTTATCGAATCCGACTACAGACATTATTTCACCGCACTCTAACCCAGAAAGTGATTCCATAATGTAGCAATTATTAATTCCATAAGATTTTTTCAAAGTTTCATAACATTGTAACGGAGTGAAGCTTGAAGATAAATTTTCTTTTAGTAATTTAAATGATTCCATAAGGACACCTCTATTCATTAAAAATTTTGTTGCGCATTAATATATATGTTGCAATTCACAATGGACATTTCAAAATTCACAATTACGGCTAAAATTCTTGCAATATTTTTAGAATTATGATGAAGAATTATTTTTGCAACATATATACTTAATTAAATTTTTGTACATCTCCTTTCTTAATAAAGTAAGTGAATAAGGCTATTCTAGGTATCATCCATATATTACGATATAAACTGAATAGAGAGTAAATAAAGAATAAAAAAAAGTACTTCATCCTAAAACAGGACAAAATACTAAAATTCTGCTATACCACCTATACGTTATATATCTCTTACCAGGTACTCAAAATATAATTTTTTTATACCCTGTCATTTTAACGGCTGACTTTCCCGAATATCCCTACTCTTAAAAATTTCAAGATATCACCTCAGGGACCCATTCAATAATAGCTACAATACTTGGATCTCACTACCCCAAATTCTCTGGAATCAAACTCTATTATCTACTATCTCCCATCAAAGGCTTTATTTTACTATTTGAAATTATTATAGAAGTAATTATATTTAATATAATTACTTAAATCTAGCTTCAAATTCACTCATAAGCATTTGTTTTTTCAAATAAATCCATAATAATCTATATAATGCTCATTCTTTCCTTTAAATCCTTAATAATTTATGTTATTAAATATTTAAATAAAATAATTAAACATTCAATTTCCACATATTGTAGCTAATAGAGATATAATGTAAAATACTTAAGTGAATAGGTCTATTAATGTAACTGGGGGATCAACATGAATGAATTTATCTGCTTTTTGGAAAAATATTTTTTCTTAGTGCTTTCAATAGTACTATTTGTAACCGGTTTTAGCTGTCGTTTCAATTTATCAAAAGCTATTGCTTCTTTTAAAATTAATATTACTAAAAGAAAATATACAATAATCGATGAAAAAGAATACTTAAGATTTGAGGGAACTTACGATTTAATCATAGGATGCTTATCTTTTATTAGTTTTTTAATAGTTACATTAAAGGAAGACTTGATTTTTCCTGTGCTAACTATAGAGGTAATCATCATAAATATTATTATTTACTTTTATAATAATCTAAAAAAGGGCTTTCTACAAAATAAGTAATCAATATTTTACAATATAACAACATTGTTTCTATGTAATGTGAAAAATTTTAATTCTGTTGAATATTCCATTTAACTTATGCAAATAATTATTAATGAAGTATTAACTTTTCAACTATGGTAAAGAGATAGCATTTTAGATTACCCTGCTATCTCTTTTTTATGATTTATTAAGTCTTATAAATATTCACATAATATTATAATTGTGAATATTTTTTTATAAATAACATATACTACTCTCGTAAGATAGTAGTAATTTAATTTCATTAAAAGTGAACCACCTGAATAAGCCCTTATTTTTAGGGGCTTATTTTTGTATTATTAAATAAGTATTTATTCTGAATATATATACTAACTTTTCACATAATAAAATAAATAGGTTAATTATACATTTTGATTAAGAAAGGTGGATGATTTTAATGAATAAAATTCGTATGGCGCTATTAGCTTTCTTATTAGTATTATTTACTACATTAACCTCCACTACTTATGGCCTATCTGGTAAAACTCTTTCTCAAGGGATTTACAGTGCAAGAGATTCAAATTTATTAATAGGTACTCCTATGACAGTTAAGATTGATTCTCCTAGTGGTAAGGCCATTATCTTTATACTTGATTCTGATTATTCAATGAAGGAAATGGTAAAATTAGAGTCTGAGTCTACTGAACATACTTTAAAGCCATTTGATTATGGCTCTTTAATCATAGTTGTTGGTAATTCAAGTGTTACCTTCTTCTAAAAGGCACTAGAAATAGTGTCTTTTTTATATATGATCTATACTTATGCGTATACCTCACCGAAATGAATACTGTTTGGATATTCGCTTAGATATTTTTTACATTCTTTCTCACCAATTGCATACCCCTCATGAAGAAATAGTTTTGTGAGCTTTGATTTTATATTATTAACTTCTTCTTCAGAAAGTTCTTTATGAAATGATAATAATGTATCAATAGATGTGTTTAAAGCTCTGGCTAAAGGTGCTAATATTGAAATATCAGGCATTGAATTTCCATTTTCCCACTTACTTACTGTCCTGCTGAAATTCCAATCATAAGAGCTAATTCCTCTTGGGTCAATTTTCTCTCTTTTCTTAACTTTAAAATTGTTTCCCCTATATTTAATTCGTTCAATTCTATACCTCCGATATTTAGGCTTGAAAATACCTTTTGATAAATTTATTATAAGTTTACCTTTCACAACAAACAATAGAGGCTAATTCATATTTAAGTTAAGAAAACTTGAATGATATTCAACTTTAATTTATTTAAAAATATATAGATTTCATGAACAAATTCTATTAAAAATTACTATGCAATACTTACTTAATGCATTATAATTGTGCTGCACGAAGTTTTTTCCACTTTCGAATTTTGCTGCGAAAAGATTTAAAAGGTGCAACAGTATTTATATGAATCCATTTCCAAACTGGCCAATTAGATGGTGTTGACTGTGCCCACTTTCTGCCTCCTTGATTAAATAACTCATCCTCATTAAAATCTTTTATCCATGAAATAATATCATCTACATTTGAAATGTACATTTCCTTTAACTCTGCTAACGAATAGTCATTATATTTAGCATAAAATCTTTCATATAACTTTCCTAGTTGATTCCATTTAAAATCTTTATCTGGTGTTATTACTTCCTTTCCAGCTAATTCATCACTTTCCCAGCTTTTAAGCAGCTCCATCCATCCAAGTTGGTATGCAATTATTTGTTCAGGAGCTCTATCAACTCCTTCTATAATAAGATTCTTATCACTTTCTGCTACATCATCAAATTCCTTTATAAAAAGTGTTGATGTCTTTTTTATTTCATTTATGAAAGTTTCCTTATCTTCATATTGCTCCATAACTACACCTCCTATTTTATATAATGATACAGCATAAAACTTGACAGCATCATGTCATATTAATTAACTTTACTAAAGTGTTAATTAGCTTTAGTAAAATATAGGTTAATATAAAAAGCTACTAATTCAATTTATATAATTAGTTTAGCTCCTTCAATGGCTTTTTCATTTATTAAAATCTATGGGTAATTCCTAAAAGTATAAGAAATATATGGTCTTAAATCAGATTTCCTTGTGTTATTCTATATTAGAATTTCTAAACCTTCTCCTGTACCCATCTAAGATTATAAACATCTATTTTAAGCAAGACTCTATATAATCAACTGGCACATCCATCCTAATAGCCGTTTCTTCTATGGATAGACCACTATTTAAGAATCTTTTTACGACCATGACCATATTTTCTCCAACTTCGATAATATGCTTATCAGGATCATAAAATCTAATAACACGCTGTCCCCAAGAATGTTCTACCATAGGATGTACATAATTAATATCTGAGTTCCTGTTAAGTTTTTGAATAAAGCTGTCAAAATCATCTTCCTCAAAATATAATTCTGCTGCATTTCCACCAAAAACAATTTCATCATTCTGTTTGCATATAAATGATAACCAAGTATCTTTTGTTTGTAATGCAACACCACCAGTCAAAGTTACATTTGCTCCAAAGTCAACAACAACCTCTAGCCCAAGTACTTCATAATAAAATTTCTTTGATTTCTCCATATTAGAAACAACTATCATTGGATTTGAAAACTTCATTTTATTCCTCTCCTTTAGCTAGCTTTATCTCTTCTAACCTTTCCTCAGCTGCTTTAATTGCCTGAGTTCCTGTTTTGCAAAGTACATTTATTCCCTTAACAATAGTTACAATTAAATATGCTTCTACTAATTCTTCCATAGTTAAACCTGCTTCTACAGCTGCAACAGCATGTGCCTTTGCTCCACTTACTTCATCATCCAAACTATCCAATATAGTAAAAATCAATTCTCTTGTTTTTTTAGGAAGATGTCCATTTTCAATTGATTCACGCATTGCTAAATATCCACTTAACCCATCTGGCGAATATTTAGAAAGTGCATCAGCAAATGGTGGATTCCATTTCAATTCTTCCTTATAATATTTAAGTATACTTTCAAAATCCTTCATAACTAAACTCCCCCTCATTTCTTATTTTCTTAAGAGTATTAACCCAAACTATATTTTCTTAACAATATAATCAACAAATCCTTGTCTTATTTTTTCACCTTCATCCAATCTTTCTAATACCCTAATTTCTTTATGCAATATTTCCATATCTTCAAAATATGTATCTGGCTCACATTCCTCAAAATATGAATGTATTACAAGAGTGTTTCTCTCCATTTGCTCATATTGATTTTCACCAATAGCTAAACCTGTTCCATAACGCGAATCCTTTGTCGTAAGAAAATTTACAAAAAGTAATCCTCCAGGCTTTAATACACGTTTCATTTCATTTATTGATTTTAAAACATCTTCTTTTCTCATGTGAAATACTGAATTATACGAATAAACAAAGCTAAATGTTTCATCTTCAAATTTTAAATATCTCATATCTCCGTGTTCAATATTTAAATCTTGATTTTTATCATCTGCATACATATTAGCCTCTTTTAATTGATTAATATCAAATTCTATTCCATGTGTCTTATACCCATATTCTGAAAATAAGCTTAACGGTGGACAATTCCCTCCTGCACCACAATCTAGAACAACTTTATCCATAGTTGTTTCATTACAGAACATGATAAATCTATACAATAGTATTTGCCTAAATATTTCATTCATTTTACCTAATCCTTTCTATTAAAAACATTTTATAAATCACCTAAATTTAGCATTGCTACAGCCTTTTATTTCTCCTAAAATATTCTTACATTATAACTAAATAATAACATATATTACAATTATAAATTACTTAAATTTTATTAAGTTTAAGTCTATGTGCTGAAATATAAAATTATATTTTTTACTTAAAATCTTTAGCAAACCAGGTGTTCGATTGAAACTAAAATTTAGAAACCTAATTACAATATATATTTTTAATAGACTCCAATTAAATTTATTACATCCTTTGACACGATGTATCCATAACAATCAAAAATATACAAAATCCAATCATAGCAATGAACACTTTATGATTTATATTGATGTATTTTGTTGAAATTCAGATTAAAATATATTCTTCAGAAAGAAGGAACTATTCATTTTTTTGAGAATTTTAAATTATAGGTAAATAAATATAAAAATATTAATTTATGAGGGGTGTGTTTTTATGAATTTTAATTTTAATACTAGTTTTTCTATGGAGTTTGATGCTATTGACAATAAGCATAAAGAATTATTTAATCGAGTTAATAAACTTCTTTATGCTTTAGAAAAGGAAAAGGATACGATGGAAATCTTAAAAGCTTTGGACTCTGTTGAATATTATGCAAATAATAATTTTGATGAAGAAATGACCCAAACAAAATACAACTGTTCTGAACTTAAGATGTGTCACAGAAAGCTTAATATGGAAATAAGAAAATTAAGATATTCATTTGAAAATCCAGGAGTTTCATCATTATTTATTCCTCTAATGCAGAAGGAAATAATGAAGTGGAGCAAAAATTACATAATTGGCTTACATAAGTATTCATATGCATTTTTAAACGAGAACTCTTCATCTGCTGCTAAAGTTAGGTTATAGCAAGATGATTTAGCTGAACCATTGGCTTCGTTTTTTACTTCTTCAAATAATTACCCCTGCACCGTGTTTCACGGCACAGGGGTAGTTTCTATATATTTTGTATTATTTTACAACATCTCTTGTTCAATTATTATAATAATTTTAGCTCCTAACTTTAAATATATTATGGAATATCCCAATTAAAGTTAATAGTTTGCATTATCAGTCCCCATTACGGACTTTCACCGATTATAACACGTTCCATACGTGTACACCAAAAATATAACCAGAAATAAAATTTCCAATTATATAAAATATCAAATATTCAATTTACACCAGTTCTTCTACATTCTCCTTGGTTCTGTTAATTTATAAGGAACCATTTAAATATTAAAAAGCAAGACTAAAATCTAGCCTTGCTTTTTTAATTCATATAGATAACACAATCATAAACTCTACTTACACTATGAAATATCTTCCAACCAGAAATGAGTAATATACTTTTGTGGAATGTTTCATTGGTAATTTTGATGGATGTGATTCTTTGGCTATAAGTTGTTCCAAATGTACTAGTTCAAATCTTGTTATTTGAGGCTAGCACTTTGGGTGCAACTTTATAGCCTAGAATCACCCATCAGAATTACCTAGAAACTGGAACAAAAGTATGTTATTCATTTCGGCGAGTTATATGCATAAGTTCAAGTCTTAGCTGAGTTATCTATAACCTTTTGTATAAATTACTCTTTTATTAATATGTTCAATAACTTTACATCAGTTAATGCTTCCATTCCATATTGAATATCAGCTTCCAATGCAAAAATATCGCCTTCGCTTATTACTGATTCGTCATTTTCATTGTAAACAACTTTGGCTTCCCCTTCTATTACAATAAATAATGATTCCATTTGATAATATTCTTTATCAATGCTTTCTCCTTTTGCATACGAAAAGAATCTAACTTCATGTTTTTCATTATCTACTAAAGCCTTACTTGCTATTGTATTTCCTGAATGACTTATCATATCTTTCATTTTCATTGGTTCAAATGATTTGATGTTTCTTAAATATTTCATAAGCTTAATCCTCTTTCACTACTATTAATAGCATCTTCATATCTTCTTTTGCAGTTACTTGATGCTGAATATTTGCAGGCATAACTACCACTTGCCCTTTATGAGCTTCCATTACTTCATCACCAATTTTTACAGTAGCAACTCCTTCTTGAATAACAATCATAGCATCGCCTTTAGCTGCATGAGGTCCAACGCCTTCACCTTTTCCAAAAGCTAATGCAGTAAGTCCTACACCTTTCTTTTGAGCCATTGTAACAGTTTCTATTTGACCTTCCTTGCAGCTTACTAAGCTGTCAAAATCTATTGCCTTTGATTTTTCTATATTCTTAATTAATTCTTGCATATTAAATTCTCCTTTTCATTTTTATATGTAGGTAAACAACCTCTCTCCATTGATTTATATTTATATATATAGATAGCCATACTAGAAATAATAGGGACTCTTTTGTGCAGTGTTTCATTGAGAATTTTGCTGTAGGATTTCTTCAGTACAAGTTGTTCTATTTTTGCTTGTCATTTGCTTGTCAAAGGAGCCATGCAAAAATGGGTACAACTTATACTGTTAGAAATCCACAGTGAAATTCTCTAGAAACCGAAATAACAGAGTCCCTGTTATTTCGGTGATTATATCCATGACTCTAAAGTTCATTTAGTTTATCTACAGGTAAGCTGTAAATGTCTCTATTAGTTCTTCGTTATTTTTGTTTATATTGCTGTCAAAATATAGATCTAATACAGGAATTTTTATTTCTTCTTTATATTTTTCTCTCAGTATTTTTAGTATTGTAGCCGTATTTTCATACATTGAGCTTACTAAAATAATCCCATCAACATTTTCTGCTGTTAGGAATTTAGCAAACCTATATCTTCCGCTTCCTCCTGCATAATTTGGAAGCTTATCTTTTAATATTTCATTAAGACTATCAATATCCTTATTAAATGGAGATTTTTCTTCTAGAATCAAATTAACTTTATTAATAATCTTCTTAGCTTCATCTACTAATTTTAAATATTGCTTATTAGTCTTATTTCTCTTATTGCTAAAATCTTTATATAGCATATATAATTCTTCTGCAAAGGGCTGCTTTACAATATCATAATTTTCCATTAGCCTTTTTATGAGATTATTATTTAAATAATCTTTATGCACTACTAAAGCTTCTCCAACTATAAGAAGTTTCTTTTTATTTTCTTTTAATATCTCACTATTTAGGATTTCTAATTTTTCATCAAAATATGAGTCTGATATATTATTATTTTTTATTGCTTTAATTAAATCATCTAAGGATGTTTCTTTTTTATCTTCATGTAATCTATTAATCAGATCGCCTATTACCAATGCTTTAAAGAATTCTAGACCAAAATCTTTATCTCCTAAGTAATCTTCTATAAATGGCGCTTCGAGATTTAATTTTCTGCCACATTCTAAGGCTTTATATTGTATAAGCTTCCCATACTGCCCAAAGGTTTCACTTCCTTCATCTGTAGGAAGATATAATGTATATTCTTTTTCACTTTCTTTAACTTTACTTATGACTTCTGATATTAAACCAGTTAGTGAGAAATATTCTTTTCCTCTTGAAAATTGCTTTCCAATTTCAATTGTGCTTTCACTTACAGGTTCTAATATTGTAACCTTTGTATTTTTTCTTTCTAAGAAAGCTTTTAGTATATTGCTATATGGATACATATATGGAATTATTACTTCATTTTCAGTTTCCATTTCATTTTTAGAGTTTTGAAGTTTATTATCAAATTTAACTTCATTAACCATTCCAAGTTTTTTACTACAATTACCTTCAGCAGATTCCTCAACTTTATTTTCTAAAAGGCCATTATTATCACAATTTTTAATCGAATTTATAAATGCTTCTACCCTTGTAATTACTCCAACTTTTGAAGAATGTTCATCTACTTCTATATGCAAGTATGGCTTACTTCCCATTTCCTTTTTAAAATAATGAGTAAGAATTGTATCTGGTCCGCATCCATGATTAGTAATGTATATTGGGTATAAATTTTTATGGTTTCTTATAATTTTTGCTCCAGTTATTATGTGCTGTCCAAAAGGCCAATACATATTAGAATATTCTTCTCCTATATTCATTTCAGAAGCTTCAAGGTGAGTTAAATGAAGTACTTTATATCCACGCTTTTTCAATTCATTTTCTATGCCCATGTTTAATGCTGGATCAACTATGTTATACACTCTGCTTATCATAACAAATACTTTTTCATCTTCACCTATATTCTTTAAAACATCAGCTCCAAGTGATTCAAGATTTTTCTCATAATCCATGAACTTTCTCATACCAGACATTACTGCCGCCGCTGTTTCTATTTTGTTTTTTCCAAGATCTTTTCCTATACTTAATAAAGTTTTAATCATATATTGTTTGCCAAAATTAAATGATAATGTTGGTGATATTAATTTTATATTTTTTTCTGCTAAGTTAAACACACTTTCAATTATCTTTGGTGAAGTCTGCATATACACACATGCATAATCTTCCCTTACATCTGAACCTGCATGCTTCATAGTATATAAATGTGGCAGGAATATATAGTCAACTTTCTTCTGTAGAAGCCATGCTACATGTCCATTTATTAATTTAACAGGAAAACATGTTTCTTCAAAAGAATATTCCTGGCTAAGCCCGATTATATCTTCATTAGTCGCATCTGAAAGTAAAACATTATATCCTAATTTTTTAAATATCTCATTAAACATCGGGAACATTTTATTAAGAAATAATACTCTTGGTATTCCTATTGTTTTTTTATTAGCATCTTTATTAGTTATATATCCATCTAAGAATAACTTTTCACCTTTATTTGAATAATCTATACTGCTATTTTGCTTCTTATCTTTCTTATTATTCTTTATACTTTCCTTTGTTAAAACTGCAGTTCCTAAAGCACCTGTAACACTAAAGAATTCTGGAACAATAATTTCTTTATTAAGTAAAGCTCTAAATGCATTTACTACTGCTTGATTATGAGCAATTCCACCTTGAAGGAATATTTTATTTCCAATAGGTCTATTTCCAACAACTCTGTTTAAATAATTTTTTACTATAGAGTAAGCAAGGCCAGCTGAAATATTTTCAATACTTTCCCCTTCTCCTATTGCCTTACCTATATTTCCTTCAATAAAAACAGTACATCTATCCCCTAAATTGCAAGGGCTATCGCCTTCTAAAGCAACCTTTCCAAACTCATTAATACTTATTCCAAGTTTCTTAATTTGCTCTTCTATAAATGCTCCCGTTCCAGCTGCACATATTTTATTCATTTCAAAGTCTTTTACTAACTTATTTTCTATACATATATATTTTGAGTCCTGACCACCAATTTCAAATATGGTATCAACATCACTACATACATTTATAGCTCCCTCTGCTTGAGCTGTAATCTCATTTACAATTAAATCTGCATTAATTAATTTTCCAATAAACTCTCTACCAGAACCAGTTGTACCTATTCCTTTGAATTTAAAGTCTTGTCCTAATCTTTCCTTTAATATATCAAAATATTCAGTAACAACTTCTTTTGGTTTTCCGTTAGTTTTTGTATAAATATAATCAATTACGTTGTTAGCTTCATCAATAACAACAAAATTGATACTTGTTGATCCAATATCAACACCCAAGTAACCTTCTTTTAAATTATTATTTATACAAGTATGTTTATTTAAGCTATCATTTACTCCGAATTTATCTAACTTTTCAAACAAACTATTTTTAGGCTTTTCTATAATTAATTTTTCAGAAGCGCTAAGTTTATTTACATCTATAATTAATCCTTTTTCTTCCGCTATCTTGCAATCTCCAAAACATGTAAGCAGCTCAAAATTTTCTTCAATTATAATGTCTTTATCTTCTAACTTTAATACATCCTTTAGAGCTTTAACTACTCCTTTGTTATGTATTACCCCGCCAGAAAGCATGATTGGTTTATTGAGCTTATTTTTCTGAAGAACATTTGCTTTATAATTTCTAACAAGTGCATGGCATAATCCTTGCAATATATCCTCTACTTTTACCCCATCCTGCATATGATGTATCATGTCAGTCTTTGAAAAAACGCTGCATCTTCCTGCTATTCTTGGAATTTCTGTAGCTTTTTCTGTGTAGGCTGATATATCTTTTATATCTATAGATAATCTTGAAGCCTGTTCTTCTAAAAAAGAACCTGTACCAGCTGCACAGCTTGTATTCATAAAGAATTTTACATTTTTAACGTCTATATCTGTAATATATTTTGTTTCTTGTGCACCAAGTTCAATAATAGATTTAACATTCTTATTTTTAAATAAAGCTCCTTCAATAAGAGAAATACTGTTATTAATATGATATTTTTTATCTAAATTAATTCTTGATGATAAACTTCCTGTTATCCCAATAACAATATTTGATTCTTTATTAATTGCTTTAATCTTATCTATTAACTCACTATAATATTTATTAATATTTCCTTTATGGAATATATAATTACTTTCAATTAAATTATCATTACTATCTAAGTAAACATACTTAAGTGTTGAATACCCAATATCTATTCCTAACTTATTCATATAGCCCCTCCTTTGATATCCATTCTCATTTACTTCTTATAAGTATTATATTATACTTTCACTATAGACTCCGTATCATATGATACGCTTTAAAAGAAATTTATGAGGTATCTGATGTCAGCTTTAGATAATTTAAATATTTCATGTGCTTCTGAAGTACAGATGATTGAGGTTTTTATAAACTAAAATACCCTATAGAGTTGACTTTTTTATCGTCTATTCTATAGGATAAAATCTAATTATCTTATGATCCATCAATTATTAAAAATAAAGTTTTCACTATATCCTTCAGTATGAAGTATTGCTCAATCTTTTCGTCAATTAAACAAAAATTACAGGAAATGCGATTTTAAATTCCATATTTTTAGTTAAGACTAGAAATAAATTATGCAAATTAATCAATAGTTAGCTACAACAATGGATTATGCCACTATCTTTCTTCTCTATAATCACAATCACAAGTACGAGCTGGAGGAATACTCTGTATGAAGTTAAAAACATTTTCCGGATCATATTTAGCTTTAATTCTCCTAAGCCTAGCAAAATTATCACCATAATATTCATGACCATAATCTTTTATACACAAATCTGGTACATTTACATATGATCCAGTTATATACGGCTGCAACCTTGCACGTGTCTTCTCAACAAGCATAATATTCTCTCGTGCTTCACCTTTTTCAATCCATGATGCATCCCATTCCAAATAATATTTAGTATTTCGCCAGAAAAAGGCTGTATCCTTTGGATTTACACTATTCATAGCGCCTCCAGAGTTAAGGAAAAAGAAATTAGATTCGCTTCCTTTTGCTTTCTCCAAGAAACTTCTTATTGCTTCAATTCCCTTTTCAGGTAGAGTTTGCTCAACCCAGGCAGATGACCACGTACTCTTCTGTTCATCGAAGAAAGGTTCATTTGGAGCCCAGAAATCTATTGCCTCACTTAGTGTAACCCCATCAACAAGCACCTTTAAAGGACATCCTACTTCTATCAAAGGTCTTATCAATTTCCTAAGTTCTGCTTTAGTTCCAAGGAATAATCCTTGCGAACGGAGAAGTCCATTTGTTTTTGAATATATCTCCAATATGGTACCAAGTCTTACATCTACAAACGGAGACCATCTTTGCCAGGCATCAATAACTTCATCTAATTGCTCCCAAGGCCAAATTATTTGGAATATCCCTACTTCAGCAGGAGCACGACGTATTCTAAATGTGTATGAGGTTATAATACCGAAGTTACCTCCTCCACCTCCACGAATAGCCCATAGTAAATCTGGATTTTCTTTTTCGCTAACGTGCATAATCTCACCATCAGCATTAACTATAGTGGCAGCTAGAATATTATCTGAAATCACTCCTGCTGTTCGTTGTATAGCCGTAATTCCTCCACCAGTACTTATTCCGCCTATACCAACAGTAGAACTATCTCCAAAAGGAGCAATGAAACCTTCCTTTGCCAGCATCCTCACAAGAACACCAACGCGTATTCCCGCTTCAACTGTGGCAACTAAATTCGCTTTATCAACCTTTACTCTTTTCATTAGACCAGTATCTATTACAATTCCACCGTTTGTTTGTGAAAAATCTTTTGCTAGAGCATGCCTGCCGCTGCGCATCCTAATTGGTACATCATTCTCACGGGCCCATTTGACTGCATTTTCTACATCCTTATTATTCCTTGCAAAAACAAATACACTAGGAAACGCATTGGTGAACGGATTCCAGTTCATTCGTGCTTCCCTATATTCAGGATCATTTGGACGGATTACCTTTCCAGTTAATTTAGTTTTGCATTTCATATAGTCACCCTCTTTTGTAAATTAGCCTTATATAAAAACAATTTATTTTTTTACACAAAGCTTGTTATATTTTATAATATGAACTTTTATAGAATTAGTACCACCTTTTGACTTTACATCTAACATAATGCTATAAAAATAATACGAGTTTTTCCTTAGACTACTGTGGATTAAAAGGCAAGTACACTTATATCTTCCCTTATACTTTTTCACAAAAAGGAGTATACAATTTTCATTAATATGTAATTCAACATGTGACTTTTTTCAAACTTATCATGATATAAGATTAGTTTTTTTATTAGCCACCAAGTAAAATATATTTTCTTTTTTTATTCTCTTTTAAAAAGTAACTTTCCAAGTAAGCCTTTCTCCATAATTAATCCCCCTTACGAACCACAATGATCACATGATTATCCATCGATATAATTTTCTAGAGAATAAACAAATCCTCGACAATACTACAATTAATATTGTCGAGGATTTGTTTAATTAACATGATGTCTTCCTCTTGGCACTATAAAAGGTGAATCAGATACTGGATCTTGTATTACCACACAATCTAGCCCAAATACTTTATTGATTAATTCCGAAGTTATAACCTTTGATGGTTCACCTTTCCCAATTAATTTTCCCTTCCGAAGAGCAAATATATAATCTGCATATCTGGCAGATAAATTTATATCATGAAGTACCATTACAATAGTAGTTCCTCTTTTGCGGTTTAGATCCGTCAATAAATCAAGGATTTCTACTTGATAAGCAATATCAAGATATGTGGTTGGTTCATCTAGAAGAAGTATATCTGTCTGCTGCGCTAGTGCCATAGCTATCCAAACCCTTTGGCGTTGCCCTCCAGATAATTCATCTACACTACGATTAGCAAGCTCTGTTATTCCCATTATTTCAAGTGCCTCTTCCACAGCATCAAAATCACTTTGATCCATGCTTTTTAAAAATGCTTGATATGGAAATCTACCTCTTGAAACTAAATCCCAGACTGTTATCCCTTCTGGAACTACTGGTGATTGCGGAAGCAGTCCTAAAACTTGTGCCAATTTTTTAGAAGGCATTGAAGTTATTTTTTTACCGTCAATTACAACATCTCCTGAAATTGGCTTTATAAGCCTTGCAAGTGTTTTTAGCAAAGTTGATTTACCACATGCATTTGCTCCAATAATAACACTGATTTTATTACTTGGAATAGTTATATCAATTCCATCAACTATAATCTTTTTTTCATACCCAGTTACTAAGTTTTTTGCTTCAAGCAATTGTTGTTTTTCATTCATTATGCTTGCCCCCTTCTGTTTATAGTTATTAGAAGCAGCAGCATATATGGTGCTCCTAAAATTCCTGTAATTACACCTACAGGAAATCTTGTACTAAATACAAACTGGCCAATCATATCTGCTCCAAGTACTAATAATGCTCCAACTAAACCTGATGCTAAAACATTTGGCGCACCTAATCCAACTAGTCTTGCTGAAATTGGACCTGATAAAAATGCAACAAATGCTATAGGCCCTGTAATAGCAGTTGCAAAAGCAATTAAAAATACTGAACTTAAGATCAATGCTATTCTTATTAAATTTATTTTAATACCTAGTGTTGTCGCAAATTCATCTCCTAATTCCAATATTTGAAGATGATTTGTTAAACATAAAATAATAACTCCAAATATAATAACGACCACAAGTAGGCCTGGGACATCTTTCATACTCATCCCATTTAAGCTTCCATTTAACCATATGAGTGCTTTTGAAACATCATGTTCTGAAGCCTTAACTAGCAAAAATGATATAAGGGCATTTAACATTGCTTGCATTCCAATTCCTACAAGTATTAATCTGCCACCTGAAAATCCTGTGCCCTTAGAGAACATATATATAAGTCCTGAAACCAAAAGTCCCGAAATCACAGCTGCAACAGAAACACTGCTTCCACTCATGTGAAGAACTAATATACAAAACACTGCTGCAACACTAGCCCCTGAACTTATTCCTATAATATCAGGACTAGCTAGTGGATTTCTAAGCATAGTTTGAAATGTATTTCCTGCAATTCCAAAAGCTAACCCTGCTAAAAGTCCACAGATCATTCTTGGTAAACGCAAGGTTCCTATAGTAAATGTAGCGCCTTGTATCTCTTCCCCACTAAGTACCTTTATAACTGTACTTAATGAATAATTAGTTTTACCATATAAAAGCATAACTCCGCAAAGACCTAATGTTAAAGCAAAGAGAATTATATTAACGCTGATCATGCGTTTTTTTCTTTTTATATAACCTTCTTTTATCATAGAGTGAGTAGTTTTTATCATATAGCCCTCACCTTCGCTTTCCTTGCAATGATAATAAGAATTGGTGCACCTAAAAATGCAGTAATAATTCCTACCTGAAGTTCACCTGGACTTCCAATTACTCTTCCTAAAACATCCGAAATCGTTAAAAGCACCGCTCCCCCAATAGCTGACATAGGCACTAAACCTCTTAAATTTGAACCAAATATGAGACGTATACTGTGAGGAATCATTAACCCTACAAATCCTATTGGTCCTGCAATCGCTGTTGTTGCACCGCATAGTATAACCCCTGCAATTGCACATATAATTCTAATGATTCCTATATTTACTCCAAGACCAGTTGCAACCTCATCTCCTAAAGCCAAAATATCCAATGCTGGTGCTGATATTATGCTTATTATTAATCCAATTATTAAAAATGGTAACATTAAATCAATACTCTCCCAAGTTGCACCACTTACACTTCCGACCTGCCAAAATCTATATGCATCTATAACCTCGCTTCTAGGAAGTATTACTACACTTACTAAAGAGGTTAAAACTGCACTAGTAGCTGAGCCTGCCAAAGCAAGTTTTATAGGTGTCATACCTCCGCTACCAATAGAAGCTATAGTATAAACAAATATTGATGTGATTCCTGCTCCAACTAGTGCAATCCAGATATACTCGTTAGCTGAATTTATATTAAAAAATGCTATTCCAATTACAACAAATAAAGATGCACCTGTATTAACTCCTAAAATGCTTGGATCTGCTATTGGATTTCTAGTGATTGATTGCATAAGAGCTCCCGATATTCCAAGAGAAGCTCCTGCCATAATGCTAAAAATTGTTCTTGGAATACGTTCTCGAACAACTAATGCAGCAAAAGAAGTATCGTCACTATTTAACAAAGCATTTATTGCTTGGCTAATTCCTATATTTTTTGACCCAAACGCCAGTGATATTATTACACATATACCTAGTAAAAAAATACTACCTAAATATATTCCTACTGTCTTTCTAAATCTCATTATGCTTTATCTGCTGCCTCTCCAATTATTTTTAGATATTCATCTATTGTTGCTGGAATTGATAAGGCAGTAGGAGTACAAGATGCTGCAAGTGCTGATCCATCTTCTATTACGGCAACTGATCCTCTTTTTATTGCTGGAACTGTTCCAAGTAGGGCATCTGATTGCAATTGTTTTACTAATGTGTCATTTCCATACGTTACTATTACATCTACATCTGTTAATTTATCAATATTTTCTGAACTAATTTCAAGAGCAAAACTGTCTGAAGTTTGCGCAAGCTTTTTAACACTCTCTGGTAATTCTAATCCTAAATCAGTTAAATATGCTGCTCGAGGATCTGTTGGAAGATATATATAAAATTTACCTAAGTCAGCTGGATTAAAGTAACAGAAAACAGCCTTTTTACCTTTAAGCTTAGGATACTCACTAGTTTTTTCTGTTATTTGCTTTTCCAAATTTGAAACCAATTTGTCTCCTTCATCTTTTTTACCCATTGCAGTTGAATTAATTGATATTTGATCACGCCAATATGTTTGCCAAGGAAGTTTAGGATATGCTACAACAGGCGCAATTTTACTTAACAAATCATATTCTTCTTGCGTTATTCCTGAATATGCAGCTAATATAACATCTGGCTTAGCATTACTGATAGCTTCATAGTCTAAACCATCTACATCGTCAAAAGTAACAGGTTTGTCCACACCTAACTCTTTATATTTTTCTGCTGTCCATGGCAATAAACCATTTTCATCTGCTTTTCCATAGTTAGCTTTAGAAACTCCTGCTGGTACAACTCCTAATGCTAATGGTACGTCTTGATTTCCCCAAGAAATTGTAACAACCTTTTCTGGTTGCTTTTCAATTACTGTTTCACCAAAAGCATGTTTAATAGTAAGCGGATAAGTTACAGTCGCACTTTGTCCCACATTAGATTTATCTTCATTTTTAGCCGCTCCACTTGAGCATCCCGTTATTAATAAAGTACAAGCAAGAATAATCGTAGTTATTCCTTTTAATTTCATGATAATCCTCCTAATTGTTATGTATTTTATTCAATTAATATTTATTTGATTTTTATATTCAAATGATAATGTTTTTCATTCGCTGTCGGTATTTATTTTATATTCATCAGTAAAATTTGTCAACCTTACATTGAAGAACTTTATCTTGAAACTTATGGTAATACTTATTAAATAAAATTATTTCCATTATATTTTGTGAAGATCTTGCCTTCATAGGGAGTTGCTAGAAAATAAAAAAATATTTATGATAAATCCTTATTTTAATTGCGTTTCTAAACAGCAATGAAAACAAGGATCTATACATAAATATTTCAAAACAAAATTACATAAAATTAATTATTAATGCACAAGTTCTTTAAGCAATAAAACTTATTTTTTGACTTAACTAAATCTTGCTTTAAGACATTTGATAAATTAATTTAATTCTATAGATTTAGAAGTCCTCTTAATATTAAGTTCAGTTACCATTTTATTTGAAAACTTGTCCATATTTATAAAATACATTACAATTAATCCAATTATGGTAAATACAATTCCTGAGTATATAAATGAAATATTAATTGCCTTTATTGCAGCTCCTGTCTGTACAGCAGCTGTTCCATTATATTTTCCAAAGTCAAGAATCCATCCGAGAATTGCAGTACCAAGGCCACCCCCTAATTTCATTCCAAAACTTACACAACTGTTAATCAATCCATCTGCGCGTATACCAGTTTTCCATTCTCCATAATCTACAGCATCTGCAACAATTGCGAAAATTCCAACTATTAGAGGCGCCATACCAAAACCCTTTATAATGCTTCCTGCCATAACAAGCTCATAAGAAGCAGGATTAATTGCCATAATAATAACACCTACTAATTTCACTAGAAATCCAAACATCATAACTTTCCATTTACCAAATTTACTTATAAACTTAGGTAAAAGTGCAAATCCAACTATCATAGGTGCATAAAGTGCTAAAGTAAGCATCCCCATTAAATTAGCATTATTTAATACATAGGTTGTATAATAAAGAGTAGCTCCTGAAAATAACCCCATATCTGTATAAATAATAATAAACATAATCGCTATAAGTAAAAAATATTTATTTTTCATCAAGGAGCCAATTCCTACTTTTAACTTGAATTTTTCTCCCTTTTCATCCTGATTTCTTTCCTTGGTAAATGCAAATGTTATGAATAGAAATGCGCATGAAATTATTCCATAAATAACTGAAAGTTTTGACCATCCATACTTTTCAACTAATGGGTTTGTAATCATTGATAATATAATAGTAAATGAAATAACAAAAACAAATCGAATTGAACTCAAAACTGAACGTTCCTGTATATTGCTTGATATTCTTGATAGCAATGTACAATATGACAAATTTGATGCCGTGTATACAATTGATACTAAAAATATATAAGTGATATATGCATAAATCAGCTTCCCACCATCGCTGAGACTCATAGGAACATTAAACAATAATATCAATCCAATTCCCATAAATGGTGCACTCCATAAAATCCAAGGTCTTGTTTTCCCCCACCTTGTATTAGTTTTATCAATAAGTGCTCCAATTGATAAATCTGTTACACCATCTAAAAGTCTTGCAATCAACATTAGTGTCCCAACCGCTGCTACTCCAAGTCCAACGCTATTAGTATAATATATCATCAAAAAAGAAGTAATTGGCACATACACAAAGTTACATCCTACATCGCCTATTGAATAAGAAATCTTTTCTTTTAAATTAATTTTTTCTTCCATAAAAATACTCATTCCTTTCATAGTACTCAACATATAAAGTAATTAAACGATTACTCCAAGAATATATATGTTCTAATTAATGATGCACATTTATCAATAAATAATAAATTCTGAAACTTTTTTGAGTTTTCAATAATTCCTATTCAAAAAGCATTGAATTCTAATTAAAACTTATATATTATAAAAATATGACTTGATATGGCAGAGTAAAGTAATTATATTTTTATGTACAGTTAATATTAACTAATCAACCAACTAATATTAACTATCATTAAACTAATACTTTTCACTCTGTCATTTCATTTGTATTTGAGACAATTACAATGTAACTTTTCCCATGTGTAGATCTGAATCTGCGCTGCTGCTTCCTATATACACCTCATACTCCATTTTCTCTAATTCCATTTGTTCTGTTTTTGGATTATACCAGCAAAGCTCCTCTTTAGGGCAAGTTATTGTCACTTCTTTGCTTTCTCCCGGCTGTAAATTTACACGAGCAAAACCTCTTAACAATTTTACAGGTCTCTCTACAGATGAATTTTGGAATCCGACATACATTTGTACGACTTCATCCCCTGCCATTTTTCCTATATTTTTAACAGTACATTTAGCGATAACACTATCATCAGATGCATCAAACTTTGCATCACTAAAATCAAATTTAGTATAAGATAGTCCATATCCATATGGAGCAGATGGTTTTATGCCTTCCTTTTCTAACTTTGTATATCCATGATAGTAATCATACCATTGAGATGTTGTATCCCAATTTACTTGTGTAAGATCACTTTCTTTAAATGGAATTACATATGGTAGTTTTCCACTTGGATTAACATCTCCAAATATAATCTCTCCTATTGCAGTTCCGCCTTCCATACCTGGATAATATGCCATCATTATAGCTCCAACGCTTTCTTTCCACTCTTCCATCATTATCATATTTCCACCAATTAACACAGCTATAGAATTGGTATTAACAGGACCTACTTCCTGTCTTAATTTAATTTCATTTTCATGAAGACCTAATGAGTTTTTTCTATCTCCACCTACTGCTCCTGTGTAAGATTCAAATTCATCTTCTGATATATATTCACCTTCATCGTCATAGTTATATCCAACTACAAATATAACTGCATCTGCATCTTTAGCTAATTCTTTTGCGTGTTCCAAATTTTCCCCATTATAATATACAACCTGCGCTTTAGGTGCTGCATTTGCAATTCCCTGTAATGGTGTTATAACATAAGCTGGTCTTACCTGGCTTGAACCGTGATCTCCTATTACTTCCTTATCACCTAACTTTCCTAACACAACAATTTTTCTTGCTTTATCTTTGCTTAATGGTAATACATTATTTTCATTCTTAATTAATGTAATCCCCTCTCTTGCTGCCTGAAGTGCAAGTTTAATGTGATCTTCACATCCAATTACGCTCTCATCATATTCATTTGAATAAGCATCCTCAAATGCTAGCAATGTACGCACGATACGTAATGCAGATTCATCAATTTTACTTTCTTTTACTTGTCCGTTTTTTACTGCCTCTACTAATTTATCTCCAAAAAACTGAGTACAGCACATTTCCATATCTTGTCCGCCATTAGCTGCTTCAACCGTATCTCTGACTCCCCAGATAAAGTCACTCATAACAAATCCATCAAAATCCCATTCCTTTTTCAATACTTGATTTAATAAGTAATCATGATGTCCACAATGAGTTCCTTTGTATAAGTTATAAGAACTCATAATAGCTGCTGCACCTGCTTCAACACATTTCTTGAAATGAGGAAGAAATACTTCTCTTTCAGTACGTTTATCACATTCAACATTTACCTTAAATCTTGAAATTTCCATTTGGTTAAAAGCAAAATGTTTTACACATGCGATTACATTTTCGTCTTGTACACCTTTAACTAATGCTCGTCCCATTTCCCCTAAGTGAAAAGATTCTTCACCATAAGTTTCTTGGCTTCTTCCCCAGCCCGGATTATATGGAAGGTTAATGCATACTCCTGCAAATAAGTTACCTTTATACCCATGAACTTCTTTACCTATAGCATTACCTATTTTTTCTTCTAATGCTGTATCAAATGTTGCACCTCTAAGCATTGATACTGGAAAACATGTGCTTTTTCCTGCACTACAAACTACACCTCTTGGACCATCACAGAAAAGCATAGGAGGCACATTATTCTTCTCTATTCCTCCAGCTGGATAAGGATAACTATTATAATGTTTTTGCTCATCAGCATCTCTCAAATCAGAGAGCATATCATTAAGAGTAACATTTCCACCCATTAAGGAAACCTTTTCTTCTAAAGTTAAAGAGTTAACTATTTCCTTTGCCTTTTCAGTATAAGATAGTCTTTTTAATTTAGTACATTTCATTTTTACATATCTCCTTTACAATATTTTTCTAATAAATTGATAGATTCTTTAAAATCAAAACGCAAATAGCCTTGTACATTTGGATCAGCATTTAAACTTGCCCCACTTTTTCTGTATTCAGAAGGGGTCACACCTATTTCTTTTTTAAAAGCTCTGTAAAAAGTACTTTCAGAATAAAAACCACAATCATTTGCTATAAAGCTAATTGACTTGTTTGAAAACTTAAGCATATATTTAGAAGCCTCTATTTTGCTGCTAAGCACTAAATCCTTAGGTGATAATCCAATGTTTGCCTTTAAGAAACGATAAACTGATTTCTCGCACAAGCCTATAAATTTATATAGTTCATCTAATACTGTATCCTTTTTACAGTTTTTTTGGATAAAGTTTATTACCTGCATGAGCAATTCTGTGTTTTCTGTTTCTTTCAAATCTACAGCTTTTTGATGAATATCATATAATGTGAATTCAAATAAGTCCGCTATTAACATATAAACTAAAGATTTTACCCGGTAAGTGTTAAATATTTCATCATTCTGACTTTCAAGTCCAATTTTAGCAGCATTAGTAACGTATGCATCATATCCGTTCTTAGGTTTCTTATCATCAAGCTTGCTATTTAAGTAAAAATAATATGATCTATTATCATCTTTTGTATTTTTGAATAAATTCTCATTCATCTGAATAAACAAGCATAAATTATCTTCTTTAGTACGTTGTAATTCATGTACTGCTTTTGAATTTAATAACACAATATCCCCTGCTTCCAAAACCGTTATCTTGGGGCTTGCATTTACTATTAAAGATCCTTTCAAAACTAAAATTAATTCATAATCATAATGCCAATGAAAACTAGAATGTTCAATTGATGTTACAAACACCTTTGCTGGATATTTCTCTTCATGCTCAATTGTTTCAAAAATATATGAACTCATATTTCCCCCATTTCATGATATACTATAACCCCTTTGTAAATATTTACACTTTGATTATAAATTATATCAAAATATATTTGTTATCATTTTTGTACAAATTCTATTTCATTTTCAGACTACTCATATTATAACTGAATAATATAATGCACATAAAAATAAATTAAATATTTCATATTATGTATAGACAATCCACAAGATAATAAACTGCATAAGAACTTAACTAATCCACTAATTTCTCGCTATTCTAAATCATAATAAAAAAATGCAGCAATAATTTATCTTTAAAATCTCAAACCCAATAATTTGGAAATTTATGATAAAATATTATTATGCGAAAAAGAAATATTATTAATTTAACAGAAGATGGAATTAGCCTTTTATTAGAATCTATTAAAAAGTAAAGGATGTATTTTATATGTTAAATGTTAAAAAAATATTATTAGGTGTAGTTTGTCTTGTTGTTATCACCAGTATCATAGTTGGAGGAAAATATCTAATCTCTGTTAGAAATTATCAAAAAGCAATTAAGGAATTAACAATTAACAACGTAGATTTATCAAAGATTCCCGATGGAAAATATATTGGTTCATGCGATGTCAATTTTATTAGTGCAAAAGTTTCAGTTACAGTTAAAAACCACAAAATTGAAAATATAGATTTGCTAGAACATAAAACCAATAGAGGCAAGCCTGCAGAAGTTATTCCAAGCATGGTAGTTAAAGCACAAAGTTTACAAGTAGATACTGTTTCAGGAGCAACAAATAGCAGTAAAACAATTTTGAAGGCTATTGAAAACGCACTAAAGCCTAATCAGAAATAAAGATATATCAATAAAATAGGCTGTAAATAGATTTTGTTTTTACACAAATCTACCTACAGCCCAAAGCATAATCTTTATATTATTTCCATGTTCACATAAGTAATAACATCATTTCAGCCATTCATTATTTTTTTATATTTCCCCCTTATTACTTATTTACTTATATATTCTTAGATAAATCTTAAATACATCATTCTCACACTCTGCCCAGATTTCTCCCCTATGAAGTTCTACTATATTCTTTGAAATAGCCAATCCAAGACCTGAACCACTAACTTTGGAGTTTCTAGATTTATCACTTCTATAAAATCTGTCAAAAAGTTTTAATGTATCTTGTAAACCATCGCTAGCTACTTCATTTTTAAATGAAATGGTCACACATTCGCTGCTTTCTATTAAATCTACATATATATCAGTGCCTTCTATCCCATATTTAACTGCATTTGATAACAAATTTTCAAAAACTCTTCCTAGTTTGCTTGAATCAACATTTAGAATTACTTTAGAAGCCTCATACTCTTTTTTTAAATTCATATTTCTTTTTTGAGCCTCAACAAACAATTCTCCTATACTTTGCTCCAATATCTCAACCACATTTGCCTCTCTCTTATTTAAAGATATTCCGCCAGATTCTAACTTGGAATATTCAAATAGATCTTCTATAAGCTTATTTAACTTATAAGCTTTTTCTATGGAAACAGCAGTATATTTCCTTTTATTTTCCTCTGTAGTCTTTTCGTCCCCTACAAGCTGCATATAAGCTATAAGCGAAGTTAATGGAGTTCTTAAATCGTGTGAAACATTAGTTATAAGCTCTGTTTTAAATTCTTCCTGAGCTCTTTCCTTTTCAATATTTTCCTTAAGTTTCTCTGCCATGGAATTCATACTTTCAGCCAAAAATCCAAGCTCATCCATCCCCTTCTTTTGAATCCTATAATCTAAGTTTCCATTTGAAAATTCTACTGCACCTTCTGCTATTTGTTTTATATATTTTACTTTTCTGCTGGTTAAAAAGAATGTTAAAAGCATTGCTGCAATTACAGGCGACAATAAAATGATTAATAATTCATTATCAGTATATTTTTTCTCATCAATTTCATTATACTTCTTATAAATATATAGTTTTTCTTCCTTACCATCTATTGTGATATCATAAACTTGATATACATTCCCATCCTTGTATTCTCTATTAAGCCATTTATGGATTTTTTCTACATCTAATTTATCTCCTTCTACATTTTTTGACTTCAGCAATATGTTTCCATTTTCATCTGCTATTACAGCATTTACATCATATAATTTTGCAACATTATTTAAGTATTCTTCACAGGATTCATCATTTCTATTTACAAATCTATTTATATCAACAAAAGCTTTATTAAAATTATTAACATGCCCAGACACAGTACCTTCATATATATAATATAGAATTGCACCTATTCCCACTAATATTATTAAAGCACTAATAACATTCATTAATATAAATTTTATATTCAAGCTGCTTAAGCTTTTTATTATTCTATTCTTCAACCCTTTCACCTCTTATTTATCAATCTTGTATCCAACACCCCATACCAACTTTATATATTTAGGCTCTTTCGGGTTGATTTCTATCTTTTCTCTTATATTTCTAATATGAACTGCTACAGTATTATCAGAATTGAAAAAAGGTTCATCCCATACATTTTCATATATCTGTTCAGTACTTAATACTCTGCCAATGTTTGTTGCTAAAACTTTTAAGATTTCAAATTCTCTTGGAGTCAATCTAACAAATTTGTCGTCTACAAATACTTCCCTAGTTGCTGTATTTATTACAAGCCCATCTATGCATATCTCATCATCATTTTCTTCTCTTGGTTCATTAAAACTTGTAGTTCTTCTTATTTGAGATTTTACTCTTGCAACGAGCTCTAGCGGATTAAATGGCTTTACCACATAATCATCTGCACCAATATTTAATCCTAATATCTTATCACTATCCTCACTTTTAGCTGATAGCATTATTATAGGCATCTTTTTTTCTTCTCTGATTTTTAAGCATGTCCTAATGCCATCTAATTCAGGCATCATTATATCCAATATTATTAAATCTATAGCTTCATTCTTTAATTTTTCTAAAGCTTCTAATCCATCACAAGCTGTGATAACCTCAAACCCCTCATTTATCAAATAAATTTCTATAACTTCTCTTATATCTTTTTCATCGTCTACAACTAGTATTGATTTCTTCTTTTCCATGCTATACACCTTGCCTTTTCTTTATCTTTGAATCTCTATATTTGCACATTTTATGGTAAACATAATTACCTGAAAAAATAATCATCAGTGGCATAAGAGGATATGCATATCTGCTACATGTAAAGTATGGAAGATACACTACATTCATAGTTATTATACTTAGGGCCATAACCTGTTTTCCTAAAGTGAAATTTTTTTCTTTAACAAAATTTCTAATACTAATGATTGCTGTAATTAATATAAAATAATGTTCTATAAACGCAAGCAAGTTTTTTATACCTATATATTGAGTCCAATAAAATGGTTCATACCAAAAATAAAAAGTCTTTCCAATAGTATACCAATAGGCAAATTTAAAAGTTTCTTCTTTTCCGTATATCTTTAACCTTTCTATTCCTTCCTCTACTTCATATTCATCATTTTGTATAGAATCTTCACTTCTCCTATATTCAACTCCCCATCCTTTATCCTGATTATAATTAATGAATGTACCTTGTAAAAATGGATTACCACTTGACTTTGTAAATGGTATAAACATATTAAAATTATTGTAATTTCTTACCCACCAAGGCGACATTATAATGCAAAATATAATTACTACTATACTAGCATATTTAACCATTTCTTTCATCTTATACCTAGCTTTAATCCAAACTACAAATATTACTACAGGATATACTGCTATTGTCGGTTTAAATAAGCAACCTAAACTCCAAACTATTCCTGCCAGTACATAATATTTTGTTTTCTTAGTTTCTAATGCTCTAATACTTAAATATATAAGCAGTAGAATCAAGAACTTAAATGTAACTTCCATTAATATAAGGTTTGCAGAATATATCTCAACAATATAAATTGAATCAATTGTACAAGCTATTAAAGCTGCCTTTTCATTAAAAACTCTTTTTCCTATTAGAAATATTAAATTTAAGCTGCATATCTGCAGAAAAACTTGAAATATCCTAAATGCCACAATAGCCTGAAACTTTCCAAATATTATTACAAAGAATGAAAGTATAAATGTTAATCCTGGCATTATATAAACTGTCGACTTACTTATATCTTCATATGAAAATATTCCGCTTCCTACCAAATTCCAAGCGCTTCTTATATATTTAACATCATCATTATCAAAACTCTCCAAGCTTCCAAGCAATGTAGAATTACCATGTTTGAAAATTGAAATGAGAGCCACTATTATAAATGATATTTCTAAAAGAATAAGTCCAAATTTTATCCTTTTATTTTCCTTATAAGTAATAAACATATTTTTCTCCTCTACTTAGCAATAATAAATGTTCCAATTATTATAAATATTGCTCCTAAAGCTTTGTTAAATGTAAAATACTCCTTAAATATTAGAACTCCAGCAAGTATTCCCCCTACATAACATAAGCTTTGCAATGGATATATCCTGCTTAATTCCTCCTTTGATAATATGTAAATCCAAATTATTGTAGCAAACACATATATAATTCCTCCACCTAATATATAAGGATTAAAAAACATATTAATAATTCCTTTAATTGAGAAGTTAAAACCACCTTTTCCTATACCAATCTTCCACAATACTTGACCTGAAACCAACATTATTATGTTTAAGAATAACAATAAATACATCATCTATTCTCTTGCTCCTTTATAAATTGCCAAATCACAGCATTTTCTTGTATCAGCCTAACTAATCTCCTCTTTATCTCATATATTTGTCTGATTAAATAAGCTATTGCAAAAATTAATATTATCAAAAAAATTATTATTCCATTCATAGTTTAATCTCCTCATTTACATTTTTAATAAACTTGCTTTTGAGCTATTATTAATGTTGATAATGTTACTTTAATCATGTAATAAATTGATTTTAGTGGTGTTATAGATGACTTTCCTTCATATCTTTGCCTCATATTTACACCAATTTCTTTAACCTTCAAACCATTTTTGTACGCATATACTATGGTTTCTACTTCTGGATAATCCTTTGGATAGTATTTTGCAAAAAGCTCTATTGCCTTTTTATTTATCAATCTGTATCCAGAAGTAGTATCATAATAATTACTTCCACATAACAACGAAACTAATTTAGAAAAATATCTTATTCCCATTGATCTAAATGTACTTGGTATATAATTGGTTTTCTCTACAAACCTTGAACCTATAATCATATCGAAATTGCTTTTTTCCATTTGTTTAACCAAATTTTCTAAATCCTTTGGATCATGCTGGCCATCACCATCTATTTGCACAGCCACATCATATCCCTTATTTAAGGCATAGATATAACCTGTCTGAACAGCTCCCCCAATGCCCAAGTTTTCGTTTAAATTTATTACTTCTGCTCCTGCCTTTTTTGCTTCAAAATATGTGTTATCTTTAGAGCCATCATTAACTACAATGACATCTGCAAATACATTATTATTTCTTATTGAAGTTATTACATTATAAACATTTTTTTCTTCATTATAAGCTGGTATTATAATCAAACACTTCATTACTTTATTCTCCTTTTTCCTTGATCTTGTATAACTTAATTTTAGTTATCAAAATTAAAGAACTATTTATTAAATTTATGAAGAAATTATGAAGTTCATCTTTTGTCTAAACTTTATAGATATAAATTTGTAGTTTTCCGAAATAGAGCATTTAATGGGAACTTAAAATTATATATACGTTGCAATAAATTACATAACGAAAACCTTCTGAATAATACATTCATCAATCAAAAAGTCTATATTCTCCTGTGAAATGAGAAAGCCCCATGAAAATCTAAATTTTAGATTTTCATGGGGCTTATAGATATCCAATTTAAGAATTAAACTTATTAGATGAACATATTTACAAAATTGCTAGAACTTTAAGCTAATATCTTAACTAGAAATCATACTATTTCAAATCCACCACAAAAGCAATTAAGCTTTTCTATTCTTCTGTAAAGTGCTCTTTTATATATTTAACTGAATTTTCACCAGCCATTCTGCCTGAGTTTAAGGCAAATCCTAATGAATTTCCTGGAAGAATAAATGCGTAGTCTGGATTATATAAAGAGTTTGCATCTGTTCCTGCTGCAAATAATCCTGGTACTACATTAGAGTCTGCATCCATTGCTTGTGTCTTATAGTTAATTTTAATTCCACCTGCACTACCATATGCACTTGGCGCAAATTTTAATGCATAATATTTTGGACCTATTAATGGTTTTAAATATTTTGGATTTTTATTAAATATGTTATCTCTTGATTTACAAGCTTCATTATAATCGCTTATTGTTTTTACAAGACCTTCTTTATCAATTCCTGATTTTTCTGCTAATTCTTCAATGGAATCTGCTATGAATAAAATATCATTTCCGTTTTTAATAAATTCATTCATTTCTTGTTTAAAATCATCCATACTAATATTTGAAGTTACAACATTTATTAGCTCTAAACCGTTTTTCTCATAATATTTCATAATACTATCATCTATAATTGAAAATACAGTTTTACTTTTTTGCTTACAGATAGCATTAACTGAAAATACAGGATTTTCAACCACAGCTTCATCATAGAATCTTTCACCATCTAGATTTACAAAAACGTTTGGTTGTCTAAATGGAAGTTCGATTGGAGCATATCCACCTGTATTAGGTGCAAAGAAAACTAATTCTAAATCCATTGTGTCTTTTGCTGCACCAGCTTCCCATGCCATTTTAATTCCATCTCCTGTAAGTCCTGGAATTCTATATGAAAATAAGTCTTTTCCCCATTCAAATCCTGTATACTTTTTAATAAATTCAGGACTGTCTCCAAATCCTCCTGTTGCAATAATAACTGCTGAACCATATGCTTCAATTTCACCATCTTTATCTTTTGCAACTACTCCTATTACTTCTCCATTATCTTTAATTAAACTTTGAATTGGTGATTCTAAACAAATTTTAACTCCTAATTCTTCTGCCCTGTCTGTCATTGCTTTGATCATTGTAGCAGCTGCTCTAAGACCAGGTGCTCCTGTCTTTGGTTGAACAATATGCCAAGTTGCTTCTGAACCCGGGAAATATTTTGATGGTAGTGCAAATTTTACACCCATATCTTCTAACCATTCAATTGTACTTGCTGATTTATAAATATAATCTTTTACAAGTCTTGCGTCTGCGCGCCAGTGAGTATAATCCATGAATTTTTGAAAAGCTGCTTCTCTTGTGCAGTCAATAAGTCTTTCCTTTTGCATTTTAGTCTCTACGCCTAAAGGACCCATTGCCATATTAGCACATCCACCAGTAGTATTTGCTTTTTCAAATACTATAACTTCAGCTCCTTGTTCTGCAGCTGCAATTGCTGCTGCAAGCCCTGCTGCTCCTCCACCTACGATAATTACATCTGATTCCATTTCACGCATATTTGTTACCTCCTAAATTTAATTAATGATTAAAAATATATATTAATTTTTGATTATGAGCTATTTTCTTCGTCTTCTTCCAAGTCCAAGGCCTTTCTTTTCGCCTAAAGCACCTTCATCAAAGCTCCCAACTTCTATTGGTTCTGATGGTAATTTAGGTTTTACTGAGCCATATCTTTTTACTGCTTTTACGCTGCATATCTCTTCACATTTTTTGCATTTATCACAACAATCCATATCAATTATATGAATTAGATTATTTCCACCTTTGATTGCTTTTTGATGGCAATCCATACAATCGCCACACCCATTACAAACCTTTGGATCTATAAAATAATTAGCATAAGCTATACAATTTAGTGTATTGCAGATTTTTCTATCAATATGCTTCTCAAATTCATCTCTAAACTTATTAATAGCTGTATATAATGGATTAGAAGCAGTTCTTCCAAAATCGCATAAGGTTCCGATTTTAATTGTTTCACTTAGCTGGATAGCTAAACTAATGTCACTCTCTTTTCCTTTTCCTTCAGTTGCATCCTTAATAATTTTATATAATTGGTAAATCCCTTCCCTGCAATATACACATTTTCCGCAGGTCTCTTTACTATTATCTAACATCTTTTGAGTTACCCAATTCACAACACAAGTATCTACGTTATAAACTTCTACTTTTGATACTTCTAACATTGTCCCATTTCCCATTAAATTTGAATATATGAATGGAGTATCTAATTCTTCTTCTGTGAAAACAGCACCCGTATTTCCACCTACCTGCACGAACTTTATTGCTTTTTCAGATTCAGTTCCGCCACCATATTCACTTATAATTTCCCTTAAAGATGTTCCAAATTGAATTTCATAGATTCCAGGATTTTTAACATCTCCAGCTATTGAAATAATCTTTTTAGGTGTATAATTTTCTTCTAATGAATTCTTAAGTGCATACATTGTTTCTGCATTATGTACTAATGTCACTTCATTAAATACATCTTTTTCAAAAGCTTTCTTATTCCCAACTAGCACTACTTCTATTTCATATGATTCTAATTGCATTTTGAAATTACTATAACATTCACTAAGATAAATTTTAACTTTCTCTATGCCTAATTCCTTTTGGCATATTTTAATTCCATCAATAACCTTACCTATGTGCTGTTCTAATAAATATCTTATATTTTCACTTTGACTATTATCTTCAATAAAAAGACATGCTAATTCTTCCCATTCCCTGCTTTGCCATCTATCTATAAGATTAGTGTTTTTTATTCCATGTCCTGATATCTTTATATTTTCTGCTAGCATTTTTTCACCACCTTTACTTCACCTTATATTCAGTCCAGAATTTTGCCTTTGTAAGTTTTGGACGCAAATCACATTGAAGACATCTAGAAGCCTCGCATTGTGCAGTTTTTGTGTCAAATCCCACTGTCATTAAGTTAAAATTATTTATTCTTTTATCAACCGGAACACATTTATAATGACTACATTCCTTTTTAGCAAAATCTTCTTCCATTCCCATCATTGGATCTAAAGGCTGTTCAGATGATAAAACTTCATCTATAACTCCATCTCCGCCTAAATATTTATCAATACTTGATACAGCTTTTCTTGCTCCTGCTATTGCCTGAATTACAGATGCTGTTCCTGTCACTGCATCTCCAACTGCAAAGATTCCATCTTCATTAGTTTTATAACAATCGTCAATATTTACTAGACCTCTTCCGTTAAGCTCGATTTCTTCAAATGCTCCAAGATCTGCTCTTTGGCCTGTTGCAAAAATTATCATTTCACCTTTGATTAAATGTTCTGAGTTTTCTTTTATATTTAATATTAATTTCTTATTTTCATCAAAGTGGAAATCTTCAACTTCCTGACATACTATCCCAGAAGCATTCCCATCATTATCTTCAATTTTTACAAATGTTCTGCTATTGTAAATTTGAATTCCTTCTTCAATTGCTTCTTCAATTTCTTCATCGCTAGCAGTCATGTTTCCTTTTCCTTCTAAACAGACAACTGCTACACTTTCAGCTCCTAATCTCTTTGCTGATCTTGCACAATCGAATGCTACATTTCCTCCACCTAAAACAACAACTGATTTCTTCATTTCAACGTCTATATCTATCAAATCTCTTCTTAAAAAATCAATATTTACATATACATCTTTCAAATCAGACCCAGGGATTGGAATCCTTACACCTTTATCTGTTCCTATAGCAATTACAACCGCATCATAATTCTCTTTTAATTCTTTTAAAGATTCTACTTTGCTGTTAGTAATGATATTAACTCCTGCTTCACGAATTACATCTATTTCAGATTCTACAACTTCTTTAGGAAGTCTATAATCTGGAATACCTGCTGATAGCATCCCTCCTGCTACTGGGAGTTTTTCATATACATCTACTGCATGTCCAAGTTTCGCAAGATAGTAAGCTGTTGTAAGTCCTGCTGGTCCTGATCCAATAATTGCGGCTTTCTTATCAGTTTTATCCTTTTTAAATGATTTATCTTTCCACTTATAAGAATCAGTTTCAGCTGCAAATCTTTTTAATTCACGTATTGAAACTGCTCCATTTATATCTTTTCTTCTACATGCAGATTCACAAAAACGCATACATACAAGACCTAATGATTTTGGAAATGGTGCTTTTTCGCGAATTACTGCTGCTGCTTCATCGAAATTTCCATCTTTTATGTAACGAACATATTTAGGCACATTAATTCCTGCTGGACATTCATGCTTACATGGAACTAATACATCCTCTCTATTTCCATCTTTGAATACACCTTTTTTATCTTGAAGAGCTCCTGTTGGACATACTTCAACACAAGCCCCACAAAAACGGCAGTTTGCATCTGATAATGATAATCCATTTTTAACTCCAACATAAATTCTATCTTCTTCATTTTTATCATAATCTAAAATTCCAACACCTCTGATATCATGGCAAGCTCTTACACATCTGCCACATGCTACACATCGGTTTAAATCTCTAATAATTAATGGATTTTCTGTTTCAACAGGAACAGCATTAAGAGTTCTTCTTAATCTTGAAGTACTAACACCTAAATATTGAATTAATGATTGCAATTCGCATTTTAAATACTTTGGACATGTAGTACAATCGTCTACATGGTTAGCAAGCATAAGTTCCATTGACAATCTTCTCATCTCATCAAGTTTTTCTGATTTTGTTTTAACAATCATTCCTTCTTCAATTTTTGTGGTGCATGCTGTTTGTATATCATTTTTTCCTGATATTTCAACTACACATAATTTGCAGCCCCCAACATCATGAAGATCTGGATGATGGCAAAGATGTGGAATATAAATATCAGCATCTTCAGCTACTTGCATAATTGTTTTATTTTCATCAGCGCATAATTCTATATTATCTATTATGACTTTTATACTACTCATGTTAACCTCCAATTTTCTTGACTCTTGTACAAAAGTTACTTTATACTATTAATATAAACGTTGCCATAATGGTAAAGTCAATAGTGGAGTGTGAAAAAAATGACAAATCTATATACAATCGGAGAAGTATCTCGCTATATGAATATATCAACTAAGATATTGCGTCATTATGACCATTTAAATTTACTAAAACCTTGCTATATTTCACCAGACACTAAGTATAGATATTTTAGTTATGATCAACTTTTTATAATCGATGTAATTCGATATTTAAATAAAACTCTGTTAATCCCATTAGAAGATATCAAAAATATACTTGATGAAAATAAAGATTATGATAAACTATTAACATTTTTAGAGTCTCACAAAGAACAGCTGGATAAAAAGATAGCTGCCATCGAATATTCAAAGCAGCTTACAGATAGTATGATATCTGATATAAAAGAATTAAAGAAATCCCCTAAAAAAATTGAAACATATGAACAATATCTAATGAGCAGAAATTTTTATTATCTTGAGCTTAATACTTCTATTTATGACATTGACAAGCATGTAACTAGACATATATCTAATATTACTAATATAGATATTACAGAATATAACACTATGTGCTTATTATTCTCCTTATCAGAATATACGAAGACTAAAAATTTAAATGTCAAAGGTTTCGGTGTATTCTCTGATAAAAAAATTCCTCAGCTAAAATTTAAAAATTTGCGTGAAGGTCGTTATATTAATCAAAGCTTTATTTACTCAGAAGAAAATACTATGTCCGCAATAAACAATATAACTAAATATGCTGATATAAGAAATATGAAACTTGATGATACAGCTTTTTTAGTCTCAAAGATGGTAGATTTATCTGTTTCCTCAAAGTATGACTATTTTATGGAGCTTCAAATAATGCATCATATGTAAATATCCCAACTAAGGCCTGAACTTATGCATATGGGTCGCCGAAATAGGAATTATGCTGTTATTCCAGTTTCTAATGAAACATTTCACAAAAGCATAATTCTTATTTCCAGTTGATATATATTTCATAGTATAACCCTAGCTTATAATTAGTTTATCTATATATGTATTGCAAAAATAATTCTTCATCATACTTCCAAAATTATTGTAAGAATTTTAGCTGTAATTGTGAAATGTGCATTGTAAATTGCAACATATATATAAAACCAACATTTCTGCATTTCATACAAAAAATTGAATTAAACATAAAAATACTTTCTATGATATTTCTATTTTTCCCAAAAAAGCCATAATCTCAATTGGATTATAAGCTATTTACATCCTCTTAACTATTTCATTGATAATAATTTTTAATATAATCAACCCATTCATTGTATATATCTTCATCAGATTTTCCAAATACCGTTTCATAATCTTCTGTTTTAATTATCTCCATTAATTTTTCCCACCCATATTTTTTATCTATATACTCTATATAGGTATTGGCAAAGGTGTAACCTCCCATCTTTGAAAATTTGACTGGGTTGCTAGTCTTAATTTCTGAAAAAGTTGGAATGTGCATATTATAGACATATCTTTTGTAAAAAGGTTCTGCATTGGATAAATATAAAGCCGTTCCTTCAGTTAACCATAATCTAATATGTGGATTTAGTATACTTACATAGGCATGTACCATTTCATGTAAAGCAGCTTGCTTATTATTATCATAGTCATGGACCTTTCCTGGATTTGCTGGCGATGTCAATATAACATTCGTTCCTATATTGTCACCAATATACCAGTCTAGCCCTAACATTGGCCCTATTAGCCCATATTTTTTCATTTGCATTGTGGACTGATGGTCATAAATATAAATATTAATATTTTGCTTTTCACTAAATCCTAATTTTTTAGCTAATTCACCTGCTCTTGCATTGGCTAACTGAAAAACATCCTTAGCTGCCGCTTCTTCATCTTCATAATAAACATTCACCCATTCCCCTTCAATAACATGCATATTTGATGTTTTTAATCTAAGAGTTGGTATAAGATTAATAAAAATAAGTAATGCAGCTATCACAAAAATAATTCCAAATACTTTAAACGATTTATTTCTTTTCATTTCTTTTTCCTCATTTCTTCTTCATTTTCTATAGAATAACTAAAATATCATTCATAAAAAAGTAACCAGAGTCATTATTTTCATATGACTCTGTTCATGTTCAATTATTAAGAAAATATTTTTGCAAGCTTTAAAGCTAACATTGTCCTATCCTTTATTTCTGTTTTATCATAAATAGTACTTATATAATTTTTTACTGTACCTTCAGAAATATATAAGAATTCTGCTATTTGAGAATTTGTATATCCATCTGAAAGCAACTGACAAATCTCTATTTCTCTTTCAGTTAAATTTTTTAATAAATCAATATTATGATATTTTTCTTTACCTGTATTTTCATTTGAGCATTTTGACATTATATTTGCTAATGCAGTCATTACTTTACTATCAAGCATGCTTTGGCCATTCATAACATTAAAAATTCCTTGGACAATAACTTTTGTTCCTGCATCTTTTAATAAGTATCCATCTGCCCCATGCATCACTGCCTTCACAATATTTTCTTCATCATAAAAAGTTGTCAAAACAAGTATTTTCATCTTAGGATATGTTGCTTTTACCTTTAATATCAATTCCTGTCCCGACATTCCTTCCATATTTAAGTCTACTAATGCTATATCTACTTGCTCTTTCTCTAAAATATCTAATGCTTCTTTTCCATCATGTGCTAATCCTGTTATTGCAAAAGATTCATTCATAGATAAGATTAACTCAAGGCTCTCTAAAAGAAGTTTTTCGTCATCTACTATCAATATTCTAATTTTATTCATTTTCATCACCTGCTCTTGTTGGAATTTTTAGCATTACCAGAAGTCCTTCTTGATTTTCTATTTTTAAAATCCCACCTATAGAAATTAAGTAGTTTCTGATTTTTTTAATTCCAAATCCAGAGTCCAATAATTGCTCATAATTTCTCATAATTTGTATACCTGTTCCATTGTCCTGAACTATTATATTTATATTATTTCTATCTACATTTATAATAACAATAATAGCCGTTGCATTTCCATGCTTTACACTATTTGTAACTAGTTCCTGCAATGCTCCTATTAAGAAGTCAATTCTTTCGATACAGATATCCTGCATTTTTAATTGCTGTTCACTATAATCGATTTTAGTTCTTATTTTGAGATTAAAATCCTTTTTTAATTTCTCAACATTTGCATTTATTAATTTCATCACATCTTCTATAGTTTGTCCATTTTCTTTTGTATTTACCCCGCGTACTGCTTTTCTAATGGCTTCAAGACTCTCACGCATTCTTATATTAGCAAATTTTATTTTTTCTATTGCTTTTTTAGAATCCATATTGTAGACTGCTTCTGCCGCATCCAAACTCATAATCGCTGCCATTATTGTATGACCAACGCTATTATGTATATCTCTGCTTACCTGCTCCCGCTCCTCATATTTTATCTTCTGCAAAGCAATAGATTTTTCTAGTTCAAAAACCTCTTTATCTTTTATAAACTTATGGTAATTAAGCATGAGTCCAGAAGTACGATTACATAATATATAAAATAAACATCCACAGCATAAATATTGAAGTATTCTTGGCACAGCTCCATATAGCATTATATTTTTTAATCCAGTAAAGGGTTCAACCCATGGTTCCATCAAAAAATAAAAGCTAAGTAAATGAGCTATCACTATATTAAATACTGATTCAATAATTACTACTATAAGCTGTTTCTTTCTAAAATACATAGATGCTAATATTGTTGGAATAACAAACATTAAAACTGTTTGAAAGGTTAATAATGTATAACATATTCCTGTAGAAATCACAGCACAAGTAAGTATCAAATACTTTGTCCATGGTTTCTTAAGTTCAAATATATCTACTAAAATTGTTGGCAGCAAAAGAGGAATTATAAGTAATACATTCATTTTTACCATAACATTCTGTACCGCATCAAATACATGAATTAAATTTAAAAACCCTGCTGCAAAGCAAAAATACAAAACAATACGCATTGCCTTTGATACTGTTTTATTTGTTTCTATTTCATTTTTCCACAATAGCTCATCAAACTGGTTCATGTTATACCTCTTATCTGTAATATAAATCTAACCAAAGTAAATATTATGCTGTTGTTCATATGGTATTACAGTTTATATTAACAACCTTATTTGTAATACAAACCCATAATTTCCTAAATATTAATTATAATTAGTATAACATAAATGAAAGAAAAGTTTTAACTCCAAAACCCGTAAGCAAAATAACCCACGAAAATCTAAATTATAAATCTTCATGAGTTTCATTTTGACAGCTCTACACCGTTTGTAATATTAACTTTAAAAATAGATTCAATTTCAATTATAAATAAGCACCACAATAAAATTAAAAATCATTTAATCCTAATGTTTTTAATCCTTTAATATAATTTTTTCTAGATGATACAAGCTTTAATCCACGTATTCTAATAATAGTATAATAATACTGACTTATAAAAAAACAGCAAAGATTCTTGTTCAAATGCAATTACTATATCTAGAATATAACATCAAAATGATTTATTCATAAATCAAGTCATACAATTTTTATTAAAATCATCTTTCCGATCATACTAATAATTTGCCTTCTAAATAAGAATACTTCAAATATTCTGGACTACTATAATATACCGATGAGTTAAAGTCTGATATTTCATCACTAATAAATGATTCAAATACCGAATATAGCACATCTATCACATTATTTTCTTCTGACAGAACATCGATTATTAATCTCTGATATTCTTTACCTATAGCTTGAAAACTTGGAACAGTATATTTGCACAAACCTACTGAATCAAAATCCCCTTCTTTAATATCAAACTCTTCTATTATCTCATCTGACACTTCCTCAAATGATAAGCAATGATTAACTTCTGCAAGTTCTAACTGTCTTTCTAGTTCTTTCTTTCCCATCATTTTTACTATAGTTGATCTTCTATTTTTAGTTTTCCTTCCTATATACTCTATAAGCGAGCAAACGTAAAATAAATTATCTTTTTCAACATCATTCATTTATAATTTCACTCCTCTCAAACTTAAGACAATCCAATGCCTTCAATGAATGAAAACTAATTTGATGAGTAGGATATTTAAATTTTGCTAACTCCCAAAAAATACTTCTAGTAATTTCACCAGCTAAAAAATCATTTACGTAATTCCAAACAGTATCATCAGCCATTGGGCCTTCTACTATATCGTAATCATGAATATTTCCTTTTCTGCAAGCTGCAATAAAATCTAGCCATTCATCTGTCATCTTTTCAAATTTTAATATATTCAAATTCTTATTTTCTCTGTAAGTATAATAGTTAACTGTAGCATGCTCTCTATTTCTTTTAGCCCATTTTTTAGCCTGTTCAAAATTATTTGTACAATAAAATCCCCATGAAAAATCTTTAGTATATTTGCTTTTTCTTACTTCTGGAAATTCTACTACTTCTCCCGATGCATGATACAACATAAAATACTCACCTAGCTTCCTCTAATTTCTTACTGCTATTATATCATTTTCAAAGCTTTTCTTCTATCAATTTAACCATTTCATAATCATTTATTCTATTTCCTTCTTTTTCATGACATTAAAAAGCCTCCTATGATATTTTTAATTTTTCATACAAAGTCATTATTTCATTAGATTACAAGCTTTTAACAATTTCATTCATAATAATTTTCCCCATGCGCATCTCCGATATATACTCTATATAGGTATTGGCAAAGGTGTATTCTATATATATTTAATTTTTTATTTTAAACGTGGGATTACATGTATCTCTTACGTCTAAATATATGAAAATAAAATTCACGGAGGATTTTTATATGCGAAAAATAGGTACAACAACTTCTGCTATCTGTTTTATACTTTTAGGCATTTGGATTATGATTAATTCTAACAATCCAGATTTAGGAAGAAAGCTCATAAAATTTTGGCCAATAATTATTATCTTAATAGGTATAGAAATTTTGTATTACACTTTAGTCAAAAAAGAAAATGAACGAATACGAATAAGTGGTCTCGTTTTTCTTATAATAATAGTTTTCTTTTTCACAAATATATCTATAGACATTTTTAATAATATAAAACAAAATAATTCTTCCTTTAATTTAGATACAAATTTCTTTGATAATGTCTTTACAAGTAAAAACTTACAATCTATCGATAAAAAAATCACTTTAGATCCCATTGGTAGTAACCTAAATTTTGAAACAGTAAATGGTAAACTGAATATAGAAAAAGCAACTGACAATAAAATAACTATAGACACTGAATTATATGTAAAGCAAGATAATACTTCAAAGGATTATGAATTGAATCCAATAACTGATTCAAATGGTTACACACTAAAAATTGTAGATGATGATATAGACTCAATTAAAGCCACTATCTATTTACCTGAAGGATGTGATGTTTCTATAAATGGGGCTAACCTTAATGTAGATAGTAATAGTGATATAAGACTTGATGCTTTAAATATAAATGCATCTAATGGAAAATTTGATTTACAAGGTGACATTCCTAATTCGTCTCTAAAGTTAGAAAATGGTAAAATAGATTTAAACAATAATTTATGTAAAAATATTGATATTTCTATGAATAATGGTTCAATCTCTTTAGACTCAAAAGACAAAAACTTATCAATCAATACAGATATAAACCATGGTACATGCAAAATAAATAATGAAAAAAGAGTCAACTCTGGAATTTCTAAAAATATCGGTACTGGTGAGGGCATAGTTAAAGCTAAATTAAATAATGGAACCATTAAAATAAATAGTGGAGAGTGAAGAAATGGAGGAGCAAGAATTCGTTGAAAAAATGAAAACCAAAGATGAAAATGCTTTTATTTACATGGTAGACGTTTATAAAAAAAGAATTCTCTCCTTATGTTATTCCTATACCTCTGATTATTATGAGGCAGAAGATTTATCCCAAGAGGTTTTTATAAGCGTATTTAATAATATTGATAAATTTAGAGAAGAGAGTTCCTTTTCCACTTATTTATACAAAATTACAACTTCAAAATGTATAGATTATACAAGAAAAAGAAGCATTAAGAATTTTTTAACTGGTCTCTTTATCTTTTCTAATGAATCTACTCAGGATATAGACAATCAAAATTTTATACGGCAAAGCATTCAATCTCTGCCACTAAATTTGAAAACCCCGCTTGTACTATATTATTATATTGGATTAACTCAAAAAGAAATTGCAGATATATTAAACTTACCTTTAAAAACAATTGAAGGGAGAATTTATAGAGCTAAAAATAAATTAAAAAATATTATTGAAACGGAGGTTCCATTTTATGCAGAACAAAAGAGATGATTTTGATACCATAATTATTAATTCCTTTAAAAATATAACCGTATCTGATGAGTATAATAAAAAACTAATGCAAAAACTTCATAAAAAGCAGCTTCCTGATTCTAAGAGAAATAATCTAATCCCTTCCTACGCTTTAATTGCTGCTGGTTTACTTAGTATATTTCTTAGTATTACTAGTCTTCAGGTGCACATTACAAACTTTGAATCACGTTTTTTTGACAAAGCTGTAATTACTGAAATTAACCAACATTCTATTATTAATTTTATAAAACAATTAGGAGAGTGAAAATATGAACAATAGAAATAGTTTTCTTACTTTTGTAACTGCCTGCATTCCTGGCGTTGGATATATGTATCATGGCCTAATTAAAAAAGGAGTTCAGGTTTTATTCTTATATATGCTTATTGGGCCTATTTTATCTTTTATAGGACTTGGTTTCTTATCTCATTTAATTAAAATTTGCATATGGTTTTATACTTTCTTCGATACATTTGCTGTTTCAAATAAAATAAAACGCGGAGAATATGTACCTGATTCTGAATTTATCTTTAAGAATTACGTTAACACAGAAAATTCTTACAGCGTAACTCCTACATGGAACGGAAGAATTAACAGACAAGGTTGGGTAATATTGGGTTCCTTTTTAATTATTCTTGGAATCTTATCTATCTTAAATCAAGTTTTTATAGATAGCGATATTTATAAATATATCCGATCTTATGCTTCGCAATATTTTATTCCTATAATATTTATTGTCATAGGTATTTTTACTTTATTTAAGAAAAGAGACTAAAAATTGAATACCTTACTCATAAAAACCCACTACCATCTGTAAGTTGCTATTCAAGCAGCATGCAAATGGTAGTGGGTTTCATGGTTATGGTGGAGACAATGGACATTATCCCTTGTCCGCAAAATTCAAAATAACTATCTCCTTGGGCAAATGAGTTTGCTTTAGCTTTTCTCAATATTCTTGCATAAATTCCTTTGCTCTTTTATCTGATGTCTAGCCACTATAAAATTTCTATCGAATCTCCTGATCTAATCACTCCGCCTTTTAGTATTCTTGTGAAGATTCCTTCTGTTGGCATAATGCACGTGCCAACTTGATTTTTTATAGCACAACCTTTATGGCATTCTTTTCCTATCTGTGTCACTTCCTGAATTGTTTCTCCTATTTTTAATCTTGTCCCAACGGGCAATTCATGAAGAATAATACCTTCAGTTGTTATATTTTCTGCAAATTTCCCAGCATCTAAGTCACTTATCCCCATTTTAATCATTTTATCTATGCTTTCTTGAGCTAATAAGCTTATCTGTCTATGCCATTTTCCAGCATGAGCATCATCTTTTAAGCCATGCTCTTCTATGAAAATTCCTTCTTTTATAGGGGTTTTTATAACACCTTTTTTTTCACTGATATTTATTGATAATACTTTAGCCATCATTTTATTTAAATCTCCCTTATATATTCTCCACTTTTTCCGCCTGTTTTCTTTATTAATCGAACATTTTCTATTACCATATCCTTATCAACAGCCTTGCACATATCATATATAGTAAGGGCTGCAGTTGTTACAGCTGTTAATGCTTCCATTTCAACGCCTGTTTTCCCAACTGTTGAAACTGTTGCTTCAATCTCTATTTCTTCCTCACCTATATTAAAATTTATATCAGACCCTGTTATAAAAATATTATGGCACATAGGAATTAAATCCGAGGTTTTTTTTACTCCCATTATTCCGCCAATTTGGGCAACTGATAAAACATCACCTTTTTTAATAAGGCCATCTTTTATCAAATTTACAGTTTCCTTTTTCATTTTAATTAATCCTCTTGCAATAGCAACTCTCTTTGTCTCATCCTTTTCACTCACATTCACCATATGAGCTCTTCCTTTTTCATTAAAATGAGTAAATTCCATAAAATCAACCTCCAATTGCTGTCATTTCTCTATTAATATAATTTCCGTTCTCTAATTCATGTTCTTTTGGTTTGCTTTTAATAGTATCGGTAATCACTGTCTTTACATCTTTACCCTCTCTAAGCAATTTCTTTAAATCCACTTCGGAGTTTGAGTGAAGGCATGACTTTAGTTTTCCATCTGCTGTTAATCTTATTCTATTGCAATTTCCGCAAAACTTACATGATATAGGATTAATAAGCCCGACTTTCCCCTTTGCATTTGGAAGTTTAAAATATCTTGCTGGAGAAGAAATATCTGCTGGTTCTATTTCTATTAATTCTGGCATATTTTCTAAAACTGTATCATTAGAAATATATTTATTAGATGACCAATGCTTTAGAGTACCTATTGGCATAAGTTCTATAAATCTTATTTCTATATCCTCATATTTTGTTAAATTTATAAAGTCTTCTATTTCATTTTCATTAAAGTCCTTTATTAAAACTACATTTAATTTAATTGGAGTGAGCCCACTCTTTTTAGCTGCTTCAATACCTTGAAGTACATCTTTGATCTTCCCTACCTTAGTTATCTGTGAATATTTTTCTTCATTTAAAGTATCTAAGCTTATATTAAGTCTATTAAGACCTGCGTTTTTTAAATCTTTAGCATAATCCTTTAATAGAATTCCATTGGTAGTCATAGCTAAATCCCTAACTCCGCCTATTTTACCTATACCATCAATTAGCTTTAAAATATTTTTTCTTACTAAAGGCTCTCCCCCAGTTATCCTAACTTTATCTACACCTAATTCAACAAAGTTTTTAGTAATGGCTTCTATTTCTTCTAAAGTTAGAATCTCTTTATGCCACATCTTATCTATTCCTTTTTCAGGCATGCAATATTTACATCTTAAATTACACAAATCTGTAACTGATATTCTCAAGTAATTTATCTTTCTGCCATACGAATCAAACATAATTTTCCTCCTGCTTATTCTTTCTATTAGGAACATGAAAATAAATAACAACTCCAAAGTTACCATGGCTATTTTTCATCAGACAAGGAGATAAATTGCCCTCATAGCGGGCCTATTAGGTCAATTTGCCGATGAGCAGAGAACCCAAATCTATGATTTGGCGTGAATCGCTTACTCAGCGAGCACATGCGAGTCGAGCTTCCTATGATGGAAAGTAGACTGGCAAATGGACTTGTTATTTTTTTGATTGTTCCTTATATATTTCTAAATCTTCTTTTGAGTTAAGATTCATAAACATATCAAAAGAATAATCATATTTTTTCAAAACATTTTCTTCAATAAAAAGGGGCTCTATAATATCAATTAATCCCGCTATAGATCTTTTATTAAGTGTTATAAGTTTTTCAATTTTAGGCAATATATCTACAGAATAAAAAGCATTAAAAGGCTCAAACTTACTCTCCCTTTTAGCAACACAAGCATTTGCTTTACTATTTGTAAGCACTTTCTTAATATACTTAATATACTTTAAGTTTACATTAGGCATATCACAAGCTATAAAGTATACATATTGGCTCTTACTTTCTTTAAGCCCACCATAGATTCCAGATAGAGGACCAATATCTTTTATTTCATCGCTAATTATTCTTATTCCGTTTTCTGCTGTTTTATACTCTTCTGGCTTATTTGTGACAATAATTATGTCTTCAAATTCTTTACTTAGTTCATGAATTAAGCTTTCCATAATTCTTACTTCATTAATTTTTAAAAACTGCTTATCAAAACCCATTCGTGAACTTTTTCCACCTGCAAGTATCACTGCTGTTTTAAAACTTTCCACATTCATACACTTATAATATATTTACTAAATTAGCTGCAGCATTTTTTCTCTTTTCCGAAATGTCTTCATCTATAATTTTAGATTCAACTAATCTTAATGCTTCTGTAGGACATACCTCTACGCAAGCAGGACCATTTTCCCTACCTATACATAAATCGCATTTGTTTGCAACTAATCTTTCTTTATGTTCTAGCTTTCCGTCTTTATCACACATTAACCCCTTTTGAATAACTTTCTCTCCAGCTTTATGTTCAACTATTATATCTATGGCACCAAAAGGACAAACTATTGCGCAAGATTTGCATCCTATGCAAGTATCTTTATTTATTAACACTACTCCGTCTTTATTTATAATTGAACCATTTGGACATGCATTAGCACACGGAGCATTTTCACAATGTCTACATTGAATTGGAGCACTCACCTCTGCTGTTTTAATAACTTTTAAGCGAGGATTAAAATTAACCTTATCTTTACTTTGCACTAGTATATTTTCTTCAGAGTGTGCAACAACACATGCAGCCTCACAAGTTCTACAGCCTATACATCTTTTGGGATTTGCTATAACAAAATTATTCATTTATATTTCCTCCTTTTTTCTTGAAACGAACTTTGTATGTAGTAGATGATGAGATTTTTCACCAAGAGGTTCTATTAAAAACTCTTCATATAATTTTTTTATAAAAGGATTTTCATGAGATTTTCTTATTTCAAGTTCAGAATCATGTTTATAAATACCTTTTTTTCTGCTCACCAAAGCATTTCTTCTATCTGTATCCAAGATAAACTTAGGTTGCCCACCACCGCTTACACAGCCTTCTGGGCAAGTCATAACTTCAATAAAATCAAATTCACAGTTTCCTTCTTTTATATCTTCAAGTATTTGAACTACATTTTTCAAACCTGAAACTACTGCTACCTTTAATGTTATCTTTGGCAATTTCACTTCTGCAACCCTAATTCCTTCACTGCCTCGTACAAAGTTAAGCTCCAAATTAGGAATAGATTTCTTTGTAAGCATCTCATAGCCGCTTCTAAGTGCTGCTTCCATTACACCACCAGTTACTCCAAAAATATTACCAGCTCCAGTATAACTTCCAAGTGGTAAATCGAACTCTTCATCCTTTAAATTTTTAAAATCTATGCCCTTATCTCTTATAAGCTGAGCAAATTCCCTTGTAGTAATAACTATATCTACATCCTTAAAACCACTATCTTGCATTTCTTCTCTATCACATTCAAATTGCTTGCAAGTACATGGCATTATAGCTACATTATATATTTTCTTAGGGTCAACCTTGTCTATTTTAGCACCATAAGTTTTGAAAATTGTTCCAGCCATTTGTTGTGGTGATTTACAGCTTGAAAGATGATTCAAAAGCTCTGGATAGCTTTGTTCCATAAATTTCACCCAGGCAGGACAACAAGAAGTAAACATTGGTAATTTTCCACCTTCTGTTACCCTTTTTATAAGTTCACTGCCTTCTTCCATTATAGTTAAATCCGCACCAAAGTTAGTATCGTAAACCCTGTTAAAACCTAATCTTCGTAATGCTGCTGCCATTTTACCAGCCGTTAAACTACCAGGCTTAAGCCCAAATTCTTCACCTAAAGAAACTCTTACAGCTGGTGCACATTGAACTATAGTAAATAATTCTTCATTATGTAAAGCCTCTTTCACTTTAGCTGTATTTCCTTTGTTAAACGCTGCAAAAACCGGTTCCTTTACACTTTCAAGTAAGCCTCTAGCTCTTCTTTTTTCTTCTATTGCATAGCTGTTTTCTCTATTTTCAAATGCATAAGAATTACATACCTGTATGCATTGTCCACAAGAAACACAAACATCATAATCAATCTCTTGAGGTTGTCCCGCTTTACCTTGTATTGCATTTACAGGGCATACTTCAACACATTGCTGACACCCAGTACATAACTCTTTATCAATATTTACAAAACCAATATCCATAAACTAAATTCCTTTCTTTTATAATATATATCAAAAACTTTATATTTCCTTAAATATATATCTACACTAGAAATAAGTGACATGTTGTGTGTAGTGTTTCATTGAAATTTAAAATCACCCATTTAAATTCCAAACTAATTTTTCGACTTATACCTAAAAATATATCTCGCCTAGAAATTGAATACATGTTTGTGAAGTTGGCATTAGAAAATGAACTGCCAATGTCACTTAATGGCTGGTTGTTCCATTTTGGTTTGTCCTAAGCTTGTCTTAGGAGCAAACTGAAATGGATGCAACCTGACATTTAGTGACATTCAGTGAAATTTTCTTAGTCCAACGGAATAAACATGTATTCAATTTCGGTTAGTTATATATTTAAGTTGCTCACCGCTCTTATGTTTCTTATTCTTTTTTCTTCTATGACATCGAATAATTTAAGAGCATCTTTAGGACAGGCTTTTACACAAGCTGGTTCACCTTGTTCCTTACATAAATCACATTTATATGCAACCTTTGTTTCTTTCTCTTCTAGCACTTCTTCAAATAATTCCTTTTGCAAATTTTGCATAACTGCTTTTCCAGCCTTATATTTAGTTCCCATTTCAATAGCTCCAAACGGGCAAGCTACTGCACATGCTTTGCAACCTATACAAATTTCTTCATCAATTATTATTGCATTATCTTCATTTTTAATTGCATTTATAGGACAGACCTTTGCGCAAGGTGCATTTTCACAATGTCTACATTGAACCGGAACTGTAAAGTCCTTCTCTTTAATAACATGTATTCTAGAAATTATTGGTGTTTGTATATTTCCAACAGTGACTGATTCATTATGAGCCTTAAAGCAAGCTATTTCACAAGCCTTACACCCAACGCACTTATTAGCATCTCCCACAATAAAAGAATTGTAATTTTCCATATTAATTTCACTCCTTTGTACGCTCAAGGCACTCCCAAGAAAATAATAGACCACCCAAACGCCGTATGACATAAAATAGCAAACATATTGATCTAATATTCCTGGGGTTTGTACCTAATACTTATAGCTATCCAAATTTAAACATAGACTTATGTAGTATCTTCCCAAAATCATAAATATACCCACAACTTAAATTTCACTTATATTTTGAAATATACACATACCAGAAATGAGAGGTACTCTTTTGTGTAGTGTTACATTAGAGAACAAGTTGCTGGCATTTCTTCTGTAGAAGTTGTTCCATTTTCGCTTGTCCTGAAGCTTGTCTTTAGGAGCATGCAGAAATGGTGCAACTTCTACTGTTAGAAATCCTCAACTTATTCTCAGTAACCGAAACAACTGAGTACCTGTCATTTCGGTGAATTATTTCATAATTCTATATCCATTAGCATATATATTCATTTTATTCCCTCTTACAAATCCAACTAAGGTAATATTTAATCTTTTTGCAAGAGCTACAGAAAGACTTGTAGGCGCTGATTTAGATATAATTATTGGTATCTCTAGCTTTGCCGCCTTTAGTATCATTTCAAGAGAGACTCTTCCGCTAAGTATAACCGCTTTATCCTTAAGGAATATTCCTTTCATAAGTGATTCTCCAATAACCTTGTCCAAGGCATTATGTCTAGCTACATCTTCATACACTACAAGCATTTCATTGCTATCACATAATGCAACGCAGTGAACTCCTCCTGTGTTCTTAAAAACATCCGAATAATCTAAATTTGTTCTCATAAATTCGAATATCTTTTCAGTATGCATTTTAGCATCACTTTCAACAGGCTTGCAGTTTAAGGAATCTAAGAAATTATCAATTCCATCAATTGATTGATCCTTTATACTTTCTAAATCAATTTTCTTAGAGAAAAAGCTTTCGCGAGCAGCATCTTTATTCTTAGTCTCAACCTCTGCAATTCCTTTTTCTTCATTTAAATTAAAAGATATTATATCTTCACTAGTATTTATTAAACCTTCTGTTCTTAAAAAGCCAACTGACAATGCTTTTAAGTTTTCTGGGCTACATAAAAGTGTAGCTAATTTTTTTCCATTAAGAAAAATTGTTAGTGGGTATTCTCTAACTAGAAGTTCATCTACATCTGCTTTACAAATGCCGTCTTCTATTTTAAAAACTTTACATTCTAATGTTTTTTCCATTATTTATTTCTCCTTTGCGCACTTTAAAAATAACTTTGTCCTCAATAAATTCAGCTATCTTATTCACATCATTGATATCTAATTGTTCTATGTCTAGATTTAGCTTTTCGTCAGTAGCTACCGCTAAAAATTTCGTTCTATCCGAACTTTCATTTTCACATAGAAGCTTTGAATCAACTTCTTTTCTATGAACTTCTATTTTAGGGTATCCATTATTTTTATATCCCTCTATGATTACCAAATCCATACCTACAAATAGTTCTAGTATTTCTTCAAGATCTTTTTCTTCCTTTAGCTTTTCTATCATAGCTATTTTTTCTTTTGATGAAATAACCATTTTGTCTGCTCCAGCTTTTACAAACCTATAACTGTCTTTTCCCTCTTTATCAATTTCAAATTTATGAGCATCATGTTTTAGGACTCCTATGTTATAGTTTTTTTCTTTTAATATAGGTATTAATGCTTCTATGAGCGTTGTCTTCCCTGTTCCAGATTTAGTTGCAACTATAGATATTACTTTAAGTTTACTTGATTTATTTAAAGATGAATTTTCCACTTAAAACTTCTCCTGCCTTTTTATATCCAATTCCTGCTGGCATTATTATTATTCCATTTGCCTTACTCATAGTAATTAACTGGTTAGAACTTTGAGATCCAACCTTATATGCATATAACTTTCCGTTCTCAGCTTTTATATTTACATATATGTATTTACTTCTGCCTTCTTTTTCTTTAAAGTCTTCAGCTAGTATAACTTGGAGAGTATCATCACTCTCCATATTTTTACCAAGCATTTTTTCACAAGCTGGCTTTACGAATTCTTCAAAGGTAGTTATTGCAGATAATGGATTACCTGGTAAGCTAAAAAATAGTTTTTTATCAATGACTGCAAAACTTATTGGCTTCCCTGGCTTTATAGCTACAGATTGAAATTTTATATCAGCATTTATTTCATTCAACACTTGTTCTACAAAATCAAAATCACCAACAGAAGCACCACCTGAAGTTATAACTATATCTGATTTTTCTAATGCTTCTTTAACTTTACTTTTTAACGTATCTTTTTTATCTTCAACAATTCCTAGGCATAAAGCTTCTAATCCTAAATTCTGAATTAATGCTTTTAGTGAATATTCATTGCTATTTCTTATTTGTCCAAACTTAGGAGTTTCATTTATATCCACAAGTTCATCACCTGTTGTAAGTATTGATATTACCGGATCTCTATGAACTTTAATTTTGCTATAACCTAAAGAAGCTAAAACTCCAATTTCAGTTGGCCTAATCATTGTTCCTTTTCTTAAAGCAATATCTCCTACTTTAATTTCTTCACCAAGTTTTATTACATTGCATCCATCTTTAACTTTCTCAGAAATATAAAGAGTATCTTCACGAACTTCTACTTTCTCAATTTGTATTACTGCATTTGCACCTTTAGGCACTGGTGCTCCTGTCATTATCTTCATTGCTTGCCCGTTTTTTAATTCTTTATCACTAAACTCTCCAGCTTTTATAAGATCAACTATCTCAAGCTCTATTGAAACTCCATCTTCATATAAATCAGTATCCTCACTTTTTATGGCATATCCATCCATTGCTGATTTATCAAATGGTGGAAGATTATCTCTAGAATATATATCTTCTGCTAATGCCTTATTTAAACAAGATAAAATATCCTTCTCTTCACATTCTAAGGCCTTAGATTCTTCCGAAATTATTCTTAAAGCTTCTTCTACACTAATCATTGCTGTTTCCTCCCTATAATGTTCACCTGATTGGCCCTATTTGGTAAACATCTCTCATCATATGAAGTAAAATATACAAGCATACTTATCTATTTTTTTGCTTGTGCCTTATCATTTTCTTTTAAATTCCTAATATATATATTGATATTGCAAAAATAATTCTTCAGCATAATTTTAAAAATATTAAAAGAATTTTAGCTGTAATTGTGAATTGCAACATATATACTATTTTTCAGATGTTATTCTCATTTTCTTTCTTATGTTTTCATATTCAGTTATTATATATTCCTCAGCTGATTTTTGATCTTCGATTCTTTCAACCTTAATTGCACAATATTTAAATTCAGGAGTTTTTGAAATAGGATCAAGACTATCATTAGTTAACTCATTACATGCACCAATCCACCATTGATATGTCATAAAAGTAGAACCCTTTTTAACTCTTTCAGTAATAAGTGCTCTTGATAATACACTTCCTCTTCTAGATGTTATTCTTACAAGTTCTTGATCTTTTATATTTAACTCCTCTGCATCTTCAATACTCATTTGTATAAAGCCTGGTTCATCTGCAAGCTTTTGAAGGGCACGACAATTTCCTGTCATTGTTCTTACTGAATAATGTCCAACTTCTCTTACTGTTGATAAACTTAAAGGATATTCTTCATCTGTTAATTCAACTGGTGGTCTCCATTCACAAGCAAATAATCTTCCTTTACCGCTAGGAGTAGTAAATTTATTTCCTTCATATAAATAAGAAGTTCCTTTGTGATCTTTTGTAGGACAAGGCCATCTAACAATTCCTTGTTCTTCAATCTTTTTATAACTTGCTCCTGCAAACTTAGGACATAGACTTCTCATTTCATCCCATATTTCTTCTGTATTTTTATAATTCATTGGGTAACCCATAGCTGTTGCTACTGCACTTATTATTTCCCAATCAGTTTTTACATCCCCTAAAGGTTCTACTGCTTTTCTTATTCTTTGGAATCCTCTATCTGCTGAACTATAAACTCCATCATGTTCCCCCCAAGAAGTCGAAGGTAAAATAACATCTGCATGAAGAGCTGTTTTATTCATAAATATATCTTGTACCACTATAAATTCAATTTTATCTAAAGCTTCTCTAAGTTCTGCTGCATTTGGATCACTTTGAACCGGATCTTCTCCAAATATATAGTAGGCTTTTATTTTATCTTCCTTAAGAACTAACTCAGGCACTTGAGTTAAGAAATATCCATTTTTATCTGAAAGTTCAACACCCCAAGCCTTTTCAAATTTTTCTTGTACTTTCTTATCTGTTACAAGTTGATATCCTGGATAATTATTAGGGATTGTCCCCATATCACAAGTTCCTTGTACATTATTTTGTCCACGAACTGGTCCAATTCCAACACTCGGTCTTGCAAAGTTTCCTGTTAAAAGGGCAATAGATGCAAGGCCCCTTACTACATCAACAGCTTGTGAGAATTGACAAACACCCATACCATATAATATTGTGGAATTTTTAGCCTTTGCATAAGTTCTCATTGCTTTTCTTATATAGTCAGCTTTTACACCTGTTATTTTTTCAGCATATTCCGGAGTATATTTTTCTACTTCTGCTTTATACTTTTCAAAGTCTTCAGTATATTTTTCTACATAATCATGATCATATAAATCTTCATTTATTAACACATTTCCAAAGGCATTAACTAGAGCCATATTAGTTCCACCCTTTAGTTGAAGCCATAAATCAGATAATCTTACAACATCTGTCTTTCTAGGATCTGTCACAATTATTTTTGCACCCTTTTCTTTAGCTTTAACTATTCTTCTTGCTACTATAGGATGAGTTTCTGCTGGATTATATCCAAATACAAATAAAACGTCTGAATCTTCAATTTCTGGAATCGAATTTGACATAGCGCCATCACCTAGTGAATAAGTAAGTCCTGCAACCGATGGTCCATGGCATACTCTAGCACAATGATCTATATTGTTAGTTCCAATAACTGCTCTCATAAATTTTTGCATTACATAGTTTGGTTCATTTCCTGGACCTCTAGCTGAGCCTGTCCCCATAATTGCATCAGGTCCATATTTAGCTTTTATCTTCATAAGGTTTTCCGCTGTAAATTTAATAGCTTCATCCCATGAAACTTCCTCTAATTCTCCATTTTTTCTTATCATAGGCTTTTTAATTCTAGAAGTTAATATTTGAGGATCATTTAAGAAATCCCAGCCATAATATCCTTTTAAACATAATTTTCCTTCATTATTATCACCATTTGCAGGTTCCGCTCTTACAATCTTTCCATCATTAACTACAAGATATAAATTGCACCCACTTCCACAATAAGGACACACCGTTAACACTTTCTTTTCCATATTCTAATACACTCCTTTTTAGGCATAATCAAAAAATAATAAATCATCATATGCCTTAATTATTCAATCACTAAATCAAATATTATCTAAAAAAAACAAAAAACCAGTACAAAGACTGTTTGTTTCAACGGTCCTTAGTACTGGTTTATTTAAAAGCTAAAACATAAACTCGGCACTATCAAAAAATAACAAGTAAGTATACTAGCATATTTTCTTTCTAGTGCCTAATATTTTTCTTTTCAATCCAACCTTAATTTATTAACTTTTCTAATTTTAATCTATTAATTTTATTGTTATAACAACTGTTCTATTATCGTTTTCTATATTACAAATTTTCCAGCTATAAGTAAAGTCTTTTTTTAATATATCTTTCACTTCCTGAAGGAAATTTTTTTCAAGATGGGGCTTCATTATCTTCCAATAATCTGCTACCATATTGACAGCACCTTCATTAACCAAAATTTCACTAAGATTTGAAAGTATCCCTTTTATCTCTAAAGTTATTGTGTCAAGGGAATCAACCTTCACTTTAACATATTCTGGCCCTCTACCTCTATAATGCTTTATAATTTTAACTGTAACTTTTTTAATTTGTTCTTGCAATTCAAGATTTATAGCACTCATTTTCTATTTAAATCTCCTATTTTATTAACAAAATCCAGTTCTATAAATTTTACCTTGTCATAATATTTTAGTCAACTCTGAATGTTGATTGAATTTTTTATTTAAAGCTTTATTTCGACATATTTCTAACTGATCATCGTTTATTTTAAGTCTTTCATTTTTTCTTCAATGAGCTTATAATTGATATTATTAATTTAATCTCTAACTAAACTATAGTATAATATTTAAATTCAAATGTTTATTAATATAAATTTTCCCGCAGGAGGTAAATATAAAATGATAAGTACAGCTATATTAACTATAAGTGATAAAGGCTACAACAATCAACGAGAAGATCTAACTGGTCCAGCTATAAAAGATATTCTACCAAGTGATAAGTTTTCTGTAGATTATTATAAAATAATCCCTGATGAAGTTGAAATGATAAAAGAAGAACTAATATATCTTTGCGATTCCTTAGGTATTAATATGATCTTAACAAATGGTGGAACAGGTTTTTCAAAGAGAGATGTTACTCCAGAAGCCACAACAAGTGTTATCGAAAAATTAGTGCCTGGTATCCCTGAAGCAATGAGAAGTGCTTCACTAAAAATAACTCCTAAAGCTATGCTTTCAAGAGCTGTTAGCGGAATTAGGAAAAGTACCTTAATAGTAAATTTACCTGGAAGTCCAAAAGGCGCTGTAGAAAATCTAGAAGTTATACTGCCAGCCCTTCCTCATGGAATTGCTATTCTAACAGGTGAAGCTTCTGAATGCAGTAGATAATATTGAATTTAGATTTATACGATAATCCACCGAAAGTAGAAACATTCTTATTTCGCAGGACTATGAAAATTTTGCTGAAAGTGATAACTTGCACAACAGTGTAATAGCAAAACTATGTTATAAAATAAAACACCCATGAAAATCCTAATTTCAGATTTTTGTGGGTGTTGTCATATTTTTTAAATTTTAAATTTAAATACCTCTTGTTTTAGTTTTTCCGAACTTGTTTTAGATTTTAATGCCTCTTCCAATACATCATTAGATTGAGTAGTTATATTTCCGACTTTATTTGCTATATCTGAAACTCCCCTTGCACCTTCATTAGATGCATCTGCTACATTTTCTATGGTTTCTAGTATATTTTCTACAGATAATAAAAGTTCTTTCGAAGTTATACCTAACTCAGAGGAAAATTCTTTATAATATAACGCATCATTATTATATTCATGACTTGCATTAACTAAAGTTTCGTAATCTTTTAATATTCTGTTTTCCATGAAACTAAGCATATTATTAGAATTATTAGTTAAATCTTCAACCGAAGATAATATAATTGACGTTGTATTTTGCATCTTATTTATAGTTTCATTAGATTGTTCTGCCAGCCTTCTTATTTCTTCTGCTACTACGCTAAATCCTTTGCCAGCTTCTCCAGCTCTTGCTGCCTCTATTGCTGCATTAAGTGCAAGTAAGTTAATTTGTGAAGTTATTTGAAGTATAGATTCCGATAATACATTTATTTTCTCCACAGCTTTAGCTTTTTCAACGGATTGCTTCAATTTAATACCTGTTTCTTTAAACACTTTTTCAGTTTCCTTTTGATTATTTTTTGAAGTTCCCATAATATTTTTAGCTTTTTCACTTACTTGATTTGATTTCTCTTCAATGTATTGTGATTTTTCAGCTATAGAATTAACTATAATTCCTATTTCCTTTGAAGTTCTTGACATCTCTTCTGCAGATACTGCACTCTCTTCTATACTCGCTGAAATTTCTTCTGTAATTGCTGAAACTTCTTCAACATCATTATTTAGATGCTTCACTTTATCATTTACTGTATCATTAACAGTATTCATATCTTTAGATACAATTGCTACATCGTTTATCAGAGCTTTTAAAGAATTCTGAACCTTATCTATTGATATAGCTATATCCTCAATCTCATCCTTTGTTCTTATATTTATATTACTAGTTAAATCACCATCACTCATTTTACCTAAGACACTTTGTATTTTTACAATATTATTACTTAATTTCTTAGAGTATAAATAAATCATAACAAAAGCTAAAATACTCACAATAACTATTGTTAGAATTGTTGCATTTAGCAATGCACTTCTCATGCCTTCAAACATGCTTGAGTCTACATCTACACCAGCAATAGCTATAATCTTTCCTTCTGAATTTTTAATTGGTGCATAAGCAGAAATAAAAGTACCATACTCATTTGTAAACGATTCATTTGTTACTATAACTTTATCATTAAAAGCTTCTTTCATCACGCTATCCATAGTATAGTCTTCTAAAAATTCAGATGCATCAACTGAAACATCTACTAAAAACTTAGCTTGTGTCCCTTGAACTCTTTCAAGTGTATAAAAATTCCTTGCAACACTTTTTGATTTAGCCAAACTCATTGATTTCAATACATCTTGATATTCTACACTGTCATCCGATTGCTCTTTTATAAGCTTTTCAAGCTTGTCTCTATCAATAGAAACAGTTAAATCTGAAATACATTGAGTAACTGTTTGCCTAAGTTCCTTTTTAAATTTTTCAAACATAATCAGATTTACTGAAACTAATATTATAGCTATAGATGATAAAATAACCAACATCATTCCTAATATTTTCTTCCCAAATTTACTCATACTCCACCCCTAAAAATATTGTTCTTTATATAATTTTTATAAATAATAAAGGCCAATTTAAACTAATCAAAAAAGAACTTATTAGTTTAAATTGGTCGACTGCACAGATAGCTCGAAATTCTTAAAATATCCACATAAAAAGAATTCTTCATAGCTCTCAATTACTATATTTCATTAATAATTGTCATTTTTTTAATATATATGTCATGTTATCATATAGATATTAAAAAATCAATAATTTAAATATATTGGTTAGCTGTCCAAATATTTAAATTTCCAAAAAATAGTTTAAACGTATTCTAAAGCTCATAATTTTTAACTGAACATCTTCAAAATACAAAAATAAACTAACGAAAATCCAAATTGTAGTTTCCATTGGTTTCATGATGGAGGCGAAATGCTACCTTTAAAATCCAACACTGAATTTAATCTCATTTTGATCCTCAATATATTACATATTAATGCCTTTGTTTATAAAATTAACTTTTCTTTATTTCACTACAATAATCGCATTTCAATTTGAATTGGCCATTACTTATATCCTTGCATTTCATAACTTTTTTTATTTCTGCACTGGCATTGTATCTAATTTTATTTGGTCAGTTACAATCCTGTCTGTTATGGCACCCACTTTAAACATTCAGCATATAATAATAAATAACAAATGAAAAGAATCAAAGAAAAAAGGGAGTAGCAAAATGCATAAAGATTATAATTATTGTAATTGTGATAAGAACAATGAAAAAAAAGTTAAGGAATTCATTAATTCATTAGAGCATCAAGGTTGTATAGTTCAAGAAGGAGAATTAAAATATGTAGATATTTTAAAATATTGCAGCGAAGGTTTAGTCAATACTGCTTTGGGAAATAATGCAGGTGCTCCATATGCTCTTGCTCTAATCCCACCTTCTCCTAATCAAGAGTCTTCTATAGAATTTATAGAAGAAGGAGTTTCCTACAAATTACGTCCTGATGAGGCTATTGTTTTAATCGGAAAAACACCACCTAAAGCATATTACTACAGTTTCAGAAGTTTTCTTTTCTTTGCCAAAAACAAAATAGGAAAAGATTATAGTGATAATACTACTGTAGGTAATAATCAAACCGGAAAATACCATATAATATTTGGCAGCCTAGGTGATACTATTAATAACTATAATATTAACACTGAAAATACACCTGATGGAACACTAGGATATCCCTATGATAGTTCTACAATTATTATTACAACTGCTGACCAATATATTAACCACCAAGTGCGGAAGGCTTTAATTAATTCTGGATTTAGTTCCGATATCATGAATAATGATAATATACCAGAGGGTCTTGTCAACTTAGGACTTGAAAGAGGTAAGGATACCTTTGCAATACTCATGAGAGCATCAATATGGGAAAATAGAGACATTGGACAAGAGTATTTAGATAATTTGGACAAATACTGGCATGTACTTCGAATTACACCTAAAAAGCCAATTAAAAACAACTATCCTTGGCCAGTACCTACACTTAAAATCCGTGAAACATGCGAAACAGAATTTAATCTACTACCACATGCTAGAGATGATTTAAATTATTTAAGGTATAAGATTCTTGAAAAATATTATAGTAATGACTATGAAGCTATAGATCTTAAAACTAATATTTGGGTTATGGAAAGCTTTGAAGGAATTCTAATGGATGTGAATGTACTAGGCGAAAGTAGAGATGCCTTGTACCTCCGAACAAACAATTTCGAATTAACATCTGATGATGATTTTGTAATCACCTACGGAGTTAATCACACCCAAACTGGAAAAGCAGTTTACTATAATTCTAGTTTCTATGGTGCTAAAAAACTTAACGGTGTTAGTGTTATTTACTCGCCTGATTGTGAAGGATCAGCAAATGAATTTTTTCCTAAAGATTGCGAAGTATCAAATAATTATTATGTGTATAAAATGGCCAGAAAAGGTTGTGGCGATTGTGTAGCTATTATCCCTTATAGTACAGGAAATCCAAAAGGGGCATGCTACGGAGTTAATAACTATCAAGAAGCATTTATAGCCTTTAGACTATATTTAAATCAAGAAACATTAGTTGGTCCAGCACCTTATGATGTCATTTGGGATCAGGCTATTTTATTTAGGAAAAAGAAAAAGAATCAATATTAAATAGTAATATAAAAGTTAGAAATGTATATTAATTTGCATTTCTAATTTTTTAGTTGAACTGCCTCCGATTTCGTGCAAAATGGAGGGCAATTTTAATTTACTCTTAATCATTTCATCAATTTATATATATAATTTTTCAATGTAATTCTAATACACGCTTTAATCGTTCGATATTTTGACACAAAATTTACTATATACTATTTCCTCACTTTATTTAAAGTAAAATGATTTAAGAAAAATATGTTTACAATTTCCAATATTTATTATAATATATATTAAACATATAGTTTTAGTCGGATATTATTACATAAGGGGGCATTAGTATGTTTATAGTTACTATAATTACATCAGTATTAATAACCTTAATACTAGTCGCAATAATTTTTAAATCAAATACTCAAAAATTATATACAATAAGTAATCATTTAGAAAAGATATCTAAAGGTGATTTAACAAAAACATTAACTTTAAACAGAATGGGGATTTTTAAAAAGTTTTCTTTAAATATAAATACATTTATCTTATATATAAGAAAATTTATAAATGAAACCGCAACACTTAATGATAAGTTAATAGATTATTGCAAAGATTTAGGAAAATATTCAAAAGAGGTTGAATTCGCTGCCAATAATACGACAACAGTAATAAATCAAATATCTACTGTTGTTGAAAATCAAACCAATGATATAGTACAAGCCAAGAATTTTATCGCAGAAATCGTTGAAGAAAATAAATCTATAATAAATAACGGAAGTTCAATTGAAGATATGTCTTATTACATGACACTTGAAATAAATAAAACAAATGAAATTTATGATCAACTAATACAAAAACTTAATAATTCTGCACTTTCTAATGAAAATTTAGCACATAAAACTAAATTACTATACGACAAAGTGTATACAATTCAAAGTATTTCAGATGCAGTAAACAGTATTAGTGAAAATACAACTTTGTTAGCGCTAAACGCATCCATTGAAGCAGCACGAGCAGGAGAACAAGGAAAAGGATTTGCAGTTGTGGCAACCGAAATACAAAAACTTGCTAAAATATCCTCTGAACAATCAAAGGATATAAAAAATATAATAAGTGACATAAATAACATAATAAAAGATATATCCGAATCAATGGCTACTGAGGTAAAAGTAATAAATGATAATATTGAATTTTCAAGTATAACAAAAGATAAATTGAAAACTATTAAAGATAAAAATGAAGCTACGCTAATTTCAGTAAAAAATATAAATAAAATAATTGATATTCAAGGAAACAAGATAGATAAAATAGGTAGATTCATTGATGATATCGAAATTGTTTCCACTGCTATATCAGATTCTACAAAAAAAGTTGCTGCTGCTTCCGAAGAGCAATTAAACTCTATAATCAATATTTCCACTTCTGCATCCGCTTTAGCTGATATGAATAGCAATTTAAAAGGACATATTGATTCCTTTGCAAAAGATTATACTATAGATGATAAAACAAACCAGTATATAAATAATGGATTAGAAATTCTCATAAACTTATCTAAAAATGATATTTTACGGGATATGGACTATAATAGTGCTACAAAAATACTAAAAGAAAAGATAGCTGAGTATCCATATTTTGATCTTTTTGCTTTAATGCAAAAAGATGGTTTAAGAAAAGCTATAACTTTAGATTATACTGAAAATGAAGTTTACGTAAACTTTTCTCATAGGCCATACTTTAAAGAAGCAATTGAAGGAAATTTTTTCAAATCAGAGCCTTATATTTCTGTAGATACAAATAATTATTGTATCGCAATATCTGTACCTGTTCTAAATTCTCAAAAGCAAATTGTAGGAATATTAATGGGAGACCTAATACTCGGCTAAGGTTCTTTAAAAATCATTTATCCCCTAACTTAATTTTCACATTTATTTTCATTAATTCAATGTCATCTTAAAATAAATTGTAATATTTAAATTTATACTCTTATCATTCCCACTATTAATTTTATCTTTTGACACTTAAAATAACCCACGACAATGAACTGCTACCTGTCAAGTAGATAGGGCGCAGTTCGTTGTCGTGGATTTTATGATGAAGGCGAAGCATAATCTTTAAAATCCACCACCTGCACTTAATATAAAATTCTTAACTTGTCCATAATAAAAATTTTTATCTAACTGTCTACCTTAAGGAGAACATATCATTAATCCCTAGTAGATTCTTTTATATACTTCTTCTCTTTAATCTTCAATACTGCATTTATTTTTATTATATCTATCATTTTAAACAAGATGCTAGAATCCCCGCTCCAAGCAATCCTGCATCATCACCTATTTTAGCCAATTTAATATTTACATTAATATTGTTAAATACTCTTAGCTTAACTTCATTAATTAATTTTTCTAAGTAATTAGAATTGTTTAATATAACTGATCCGCCAAGTACTATAACTTCTGGATCTACAATAGTTATTATATTAGCAATTGCTTTAGATAAATTTATAGACCACTCATTTAAAACCTCTCTGCAATTTACTTCTCCATCCTTAGCTCTGTCAAAAACATCTTTGGCCGTGAGTTCCTGTCCTAACTTCTTACTAGCAATTCTAGAAATACTTACTCCACTGCACTGCCCTTCTAATCCCCCAGCGTTTAAGCCCGCATGACTATATTCATCTTCATTTATTATCATGTTGCATACTTCTCCAGCTATGTTATTAAAACCATTAATTATCTCATTTTTATAAACAAATCCTCCACCTACTCCTGTTGATAGAGTAATATAATATGCACTTTCAGCATTTTTAGCTGTTCCTATCTTAGCTTCACAATATCCAGCCACATTTGCATCATTATTTACAGTTGTAGGTAATTTAAAACGCTCTTCAAAGTATTTTTTTATTTCAAATCCTTCCCATCCTTTTAAATTAGGCGGATTAATTATTACTCCATTTCTTATATCTAAAGGACCTGGACATGCCACACCAATAGCCTGAATGTTATATGTATTCCACTTTTCCCTAATTATTTTTATTAAATTATCTACATTATAGTCCGCACCTTTTTCAACGATATTATCTATTTTAAATTTATCTATTAAATTATATTCATTATCTAAAATAGCGGCTCTTAAGTTGGTACCTCCTATATCAATTCCCAAATAATAATTCATCTTGACCTCCTAAAATATTAACAAAACTATTTGATTAAATAAAATCTTCTATGATATTTTTTAATTGCGCGCTTACTTAAAATTGTTATTTCTTATTCGTTCCAAACTTTTTATAAGCTTATTTTATTAAAAGCCGGGATAAATCCTCGGCTTTTTACTATTTTTTCTTTAAATCATTTATTTCTTTCTGCATATATAACATCTCTTTAGCTAAAGATAAAATTATTTCTGCTGCCATTAATTGATCTTCAGCATGCATAAGTATTAATGAAAACTCTTGCTTATTTCCTTTTGCTTCTTCTTGTATAAGTTGTGCATGTGACTTATGTCCTTCTCTCATAAACACGGATGCATCTTCAAGTAATTTTTCTGCCTCTTCTACATTTCCGCCTCTTCCTTTAATTAAAGCCTGGATTCCCATACTCTTTGCCGTTCCAACATTACTAATAATATTGAAAGCTATTAACTCCATTCCTTCCATTTTAAACCACCTTATTTCATTAAATCTATAGCGAAAGTTAAAACTTTGTCAGCATTCATTCTGCCATAATCAACCATACTAATAACTTCTACTGATATCTTATTTTCTACTGTCTCTTTTACACTGTCTTTCATAAATCCAATTTGAGGTCCTAGTAAAATTACATCAGCACTTTGCCAACATTGAGATAAATCTGTCGAAGGTATAGCTTCTATTGTTACTTCTATACCCTTTTCTTTTGCCACTCTAATCATCTTTTGTACAAGCATTGATGTTGACATTCCTGCATTACATACTAATAATATTTTTTTCATAACAAAACATCTCCCTTTTATTTTTATATTCTTTCTATTTATTCTTCAATCTGTTTTTTCTCTGCAACCTTTAAAAAAGGAATATATAGTAAGACTGTAAGTGCAATCATAATTATTTGAAATACTGAAGCTCTCCAATCTCCACCGGTTGCTAGAAATCCTGATAAAATTGGTGGAGTCGTCCAAGGTGTTTGAATTACTACTGGTGACATCCATCCTGCCTCAGTCACTAAGTATGCAACAGTTAAGCAAATTGGTGAAGCTAATACAAATGGAATCATTAGTGTTAAATCAAATACTATTGGTAAACCAAATATAACTGGCTCATTAATATTAAATATACCTGGTGCTGTGGAAAGTTTAGCAATATCTCTATAATCCTTTCTCTTTGAGAATAAGAATATAGCAATTAATAACGCAATAGTATTACCTGATCCACCCATTACTCCAAATGTGTCCTTAAATGACATGCTAATTATGTGAGGGATAGGTTGACCTTGAGCAAAAGCAGTCATATTTTCATTCATAGCTGTGTATAATACTGGATCCATAATTGGCGCAATTACCCCTCCTGGATGTATCCCTATTGCAAATAATAAATTAGACAACAGCATTAATATTATAAATCCTGGTAAACTAGTAACTAGAGCTACCAATGGTCGTTGTATTGTTTTTAAGATCAGTGAATTTATATCTGTCCCAAAAAGTTGTTTTATTGCAAATGACACTACAGCAAAAATTAGAATAGTAATCATTATAGGTATTAAACTATTAAAAGACTTTGTAACGGCTGGAGGTACTGCTTCTCCACCTATATTAATCTTAAGTTTTTCATTTTTAGATAACCACATAAATAATTCAGTTGATAATAGTGACGTTATAATACCTACGAACATCCCACCTGAATTAGTGGAACTATAAGAAATAACTCCTGCAACTTTAACTGCCTCTTTAACTCCTACAGGTGTAGTTGAAATCACAAATGGTAATAAAACAACAAATATTGAAATAGCTAGAAGCGCTGGTGCTATTGGATTTTCAAATTTCCTATTTATTGCTAGATGATATGCACATGCACCCGCTAGCAATACTGCTAAGAAATTTAAAGTACCATTATTAATAGATGTTCCAACATCTTGCCAAGTAGTTAATGTTGCTGGATTAATTATTTTAGACATAAATCCTGTTGGTTCAATAACAACATAGTTAATGAAAATCATTAAGCCTGCAATAATAATGAATGGAATTAGTGATGCAAATGCATCTCTAAGTGATCTCAAGTGTATTTCTCCACCTAACTTTTGCGATGCTTTCCCTAGTTTTTCAAAAAATTTGTTCATCAATATTCCCCCTTTTTTATTCTTCAAAACCATTATTTGTAGCTAACAGTTTATAAAACTCTCCACTTTTCTTTACTGTTCTCTTTTGAGTTTTTAAATCTAAACTAACTAAACCATACCTATTTTTATATGCATTCATCCATGACCAACAATCAATGAATGTCCATAGATGATATCCTTTTATATTACATCCCTCTTCAATTGCTTTATGAACATATTTTAAATGTCCCTTAATAAAATTAATTCTGTATTCATCATTAATTTGTCCATTTTCAAGAAAACGTTCTTCATCAGTGACACCCATACCATTTTCGGATATAAAAGCTTCTATATTTCCATAATTTTCTTTAACATCATTACAAAGATCTAGTATTCCTTTCTCGTATATTTCCCATCCTCTATAATTATTAAACTTTCTTCCTGGCATTATATATGGATCAAAAAACCATTCTGGCATAAATGGAGAATTAGGATTAACAGCATTTTCTCTCGCCTTTGCTCTTCTTGGTTCATAATAATTTATTCCTAAAATTTGAGCTGTATTTTCTTTAATTATTTTTAGCTCATCATCTGTATATATAGGAATTTGATTATATTTTTTAAGAGTATCAACTAACTTCTTAGGAAATTCGCCTTTTACACAAGGATCTAAGAAGCTTCTATTATAAAATAAGTCACAATATTCTGCTGCCTCCACATCATACTTATTTGAACTTCTTGGATAAGTAGGACTAAGATTTAATATTACTCCAATTTTAGATTTTAGATTGTGTTTTTTAAATCTTTCAATGGCTTTTGCATGTGCAAGAATTGTATTAAAAGCTACTTGTGCACCCCTCTTAAAATCTATTATGTTTGGATAGTGAAAATCTTGTAAGTACCCTCCAAGTACTGGTCCTAAAGGTTCATTAAATGTAAACCAATGCTCAGCTCTGTCTCCAAATAATTCAAAACACTTATCTGCATAGTTCACATATGCCTCAACGACCTCTTTACTTTCCCATCCTCCCTTTTCCTGCATTACTAACGGCATATCAAAGTGATATAAGTTAATAAAAGGCTTTACATCATTAGCTATAAATGAATTAATTACATTATTATAAAATTCAACTGCTTTTTCATTAACTTCTCCATCTCCATTTGGAAATAATCGAGCCCACGAAATAGACATTCTAAATGAATTATGTCCAAGTTCCTTCATTAATTTGATATCATCTTCATACCTATAGAAGAAATCTGAAGTAATATCTGGTCCAACTTCATCATAGAATCTGTTTTTTTCTAATTGAAACCAATGATCCCAAATAGTTTTTCCTTTATCAGTATTACCTTTGCCTTCTGATTGCTCTGCTGATGAGGCACTCCCCCACCAGAATCCTTCTGGAAATTCATAAAATTTTTTCATAAGTAACTCCCATCTTAATATATATTATGTTTCTCGTCTCGAGCAGAAAACATTTTCAATTATGATTATATATGTCCTTTCAAAAATAATCAATACCTTTTTTAAAAAGATATATACCTTTTATAAAAAGATATATAAATACCAGTATATTTTTATTTATATCTGATATATAATATATGTGTGGAAACAATTGAGAAAGGAAGATTATATATGCCGCCTAAATACAAAGTAGTATATGAAGATATAAAGAATAAGATAAATAACTATATTTATAAAACCAATGAAAAAATTCCAGATGGAGATTCTTTAGCTGAATGCTATAATTGCAGTAAACTTACAATAGCTAAAGCATTAGATTTATTAGTTCAAGAAGGTATGCTAATAAGACGACAGGGCTCTGGTACTTACGTTAAAGAAAATCTGTCCAACAGGACTACTATAGAATTAGATAATATTTCAGGTTATTCTAAAAAATTTAGTACAGAGCATCTAAAATCAACTGTGATAGATTTTTCTATTATCACACCACCTAAAGAAATTGCAGAAAAACTTAACATCACCGATGAATATATATATAAAATTTTACGATTACGATCTGTGGATAATGACCCACAAATACTAGAAGAAACTTATATGCCTATTTATGTTATACCTGGACTAAAAGAACACCATTTAGAAGGCTCTATTTATGATTACATAACAAATGAACTTGGATTTAAAATTCAAAGCGCCCACATCTCTATAAAAGGTGATGAGGCTAACTCTAACGATAAACTTTATTTAAATTTGACAGAGTCTGACTTTATTATAGAGCTTGAGAAAATATGTTATTTAGAAAATGGTAAGATTTTCGAATATTCGAAAACGCACCATAGATATGACGTTTTCAAATTCAATACTGTTTTAGTAAATAATATTTAAATTAATTCCTTCTTCTGTGTAGCTTATTGTATTATCATCTAATTAAAATTCATGATTTATGGACTACCAGTGACAATAAAAACCCACGACCAACTGTAAGCAGCTATTTAAGCCACATACAATTGGTCGTGGGTTTCATGTTGGAGGTGATACACCACCTTTTAAATCCACCATAAATTTTATTTTTCGACTGCTTCCTTATTCTATATTATAATTAAAATGATATTACTTATTCTATACTAATTAATGAATGAATGGAGATGAATTCTAGTTGAATTACGTATATAACATATTAGTTCAATTCGTAGATAGAGTCGCACTACTGCTTATGTGTTTATTTGTTATAACAAGATTTGGAGGCTTTAGAGAAATATTTAGTAGGGACAATTATAGCAAAAGAGACTATTTAATTGCTTGTATAGTATTTTCTCTATTTGCCATAATAGCTAATTATACAGGACTTAATGTTGAAGGCTCTCTCGTAAATGTTCGGACAATAACTATAGTATCTGGAGGTATAATATTTGGACCAGTAGTTGGAATTGTAGCCGGAGTACTATCTGGTGTACATAGATATTTAATAGATGTAGGGGGTATAACTTCAATCCCATGTCTTATAAGCAGTATAACAGCAGGAATAATATCTGGATATATTAACAGAAAGATTCAACGAAACTATAGATGGATATCTGGAATAATAGCAGGGGTGTTTTCTGAAACCATTACAATGATTCTTATACTTTTATTAAGCAGACCTTTTTCTTTAGGCATTGATATAGTATCTAAAATAGCATTACCAATGATACTAGGTCAAATTAGTGTAGGCTTTATTGTTCAATTAATTCAAAGTATAGAGGACGATAAAGAGAAAATAGCTGCTAGACAAGCAAAACTGGCACTTGATATAGCTAATAAGACTCTCCCTTACTTTAGAAATATAAATAGTGATTCTCTAAATAAGATATGCACTGTCATAAGAGATGATATTGATGCTGACGCAGTATCAATAACTGATACAAAAAATATATTAGCTTATATCGGAGTTGGAAAAGAATATTACAACATTGGACACGAAATAATAACTGAAGTAACTAAAGAGGCAATAAATAGCGATAAAATAATTATAAGAAATAATGGACTGCAAGATAAAAGCTTAATGTTAAAGTCTGCAATTATAATACCTCTTAAAGTGAAGAACGAAGTTATAGGAGCCTTAAAAATATATTATAAAACCTCTCATAGAATAACTTATTCTCTACAAGCTCTTGCTGTTGGACTTTCTCAAATTATATCAACATTAATGGAAGTATCAAAGGTTGAACAAATGAAAACAATGGCTAATAAAGCAGAGCTTAAAGCTCTTCAGAGGCAGATAAACCCACACTTTTTATTTAATGCCCTAAACGCTATAACTTCCTTTATTAGAATAGATCCAAATAAAGCAAGAGAACTTATAATAAACCTAGCTAGTTATTTGAGATATAATTTAGAGATAAACAGTGAATTTATAGATATTAAGAAAGAATTAAAACAAGTTAAAGATTATATAGAAATTGAGAAGGCGAGATTTGGAAATAAATTAAATATAGTCTATGATGTAGATAATGTAGATATCGATATACCAAGTCTTACAATACAGCCTCTAGTAGAAAATGCTATAATTCATGGTATTTTAAAAGATAAGGGAGCGGGCACAGTAAAAATAATTGTAAAGGATAGAGGTGAAAAAGTAAAAATCTCTATAATAGATAGTGGTGTTGGCATAAGTGAAGAGGCAATTAAAAATATATATAAAGATGCAGTGCCTGAAAATAAAATAGGACTTTACAATGTACATTTAAGAATTAAACTTATTTATGGGGAAGGACTTATTATAGAAAGATTAGAAAAGGGAACTAAAATAGAATTTTACATAAAGAGAAGGTGATCATATGAAAGCTATAATAGTTGAAGATGAGTTTTTAGCACGAGAAGAGCTTAAATATTTTATTACAAATTATAGCAATATAGAAATAATAGATGAATTTGAGGACGGAATAGATGTACTTAAATTTATCCAAAATAACGAAGTTGATGTTATATTCATGGATATAAATATCCCCTCATTGGATGGTGTGTTACTTGCTAAAAGTATAAGCAAGTTTTCTAAAAAACCATATATAGTTTTTATAACAGCCTACAAGGAACATGCGGCAGAAGCTTTCGAAATAGAAGCTTTTGACTATATACTAAAGCCTTATTCAGAATCCAGAATTGTATCTATGCTAAAAAAATTGGAGGACCTTAATAAATATAAAGAAAACAACTTAAATAAAGTTAACATACAAAATAAGATAAATTTATGGAAAAACGAAAAAATAATTGTAGTAAATATAGATGATATATATTACTGCGTTGCTGAAGAAAGAATAACCCATGTTTTTACGAAGAAAGACGAGTATTCAGTAAGCTTAGGTATAGCTGAATTTTATGACAGCCTGCCAAAAGATATTTTCTTTAGATGCCATAGATCTTATATTGTTAATATAAATAAAATAAGAGAAATAATACCTTGGTTTAATAATACTTATAATTTAAAACTTCAAGATATAGATTATCAAATACCTGTAAGCAGAAGTAACATAAAAGAGTTTAAACAGCTTATGAATATATAAATGTATTCTATGTAATTTTCTATGCATTTCGTTCAATAAAGAATAATTTTATATTACACCGATTTATAATGATGGTAATGAAACAGACAACATAAAAAGTTAAATTTCAATAGTGTTGTAAATACCTTCTAAAATCTACTTGTTAATATATTAATTAAGGAGCGATGAACGATATGAATGAAAAACATGAAAACCGTTGGTTAATAGTTTTAGGTACAGTAATTGCCCAATTGGGACTCGGAACAATTTATACTTGGAGTTTATTTAATCAGCCTCTAGTAGACAAATTTGGATGGCAGTTAAATAAAGTAACTATTACTTTCTCTATAACTAGTTTTGCTTTAGCATTCGCTACATTAGCTGGAGGTAAACTTCAAGAAAAACTAGGAATTAGAAAACTTATATCAATTTCAGGTTTAATCTTAGGGATTGGTCTAATATTAACATCTAAAGTAACTTCACTAACAATGTTATATGTTACAGCTGGCATAATAGTTGGAGCCGCAGATGGTATTGCATATCTTACATCACTTTCAAATTGTATTAAGTGGTTTCCAGAAAAAAAAGGACTTATCTCAGGAATATCAGTTGGAGCCTATGGAACTGGAAGTTTAATATTTAAATATATTAATGGAAGTTTAATATATAGTAATGGTGTTTCAGAAGCATTTTTATATTGGGGAATTATAGCTATGATATTGGTTGTTATTGGTGCCCAGTTATTAAAAGATGCTCCAATAGTAAGTTCTATTATTAATAACACTAATAATAATTCAAATGAAAAAGATTTTTCAGTAAAAGAAATGCTTAAGACTAAAGATGCGTACTTTTTATTTTTAATATTCTTCACATCTTGCATGAGCGGTCTTTATTTAATAGGAATTGTTAAAGATATCGGTGTTCAATTAGCTGGACTTACACCTGCTGTGGCAGCAAATGCAGTAGCTATGGTTGCAATCTTTAATACAGCTGGAAGAATTATATTAGGAGCTTTATCAGATAAACTTGGCAGATTAAACGTACTAATTTTTACCCTTACTGTTACAACTGCTTCAGTATTTGTTTTAAGCTTTGTACATTTAGATTTTATAATTTTCTTTATATGTGTTGCTTCAATTGCATTTTGCTTCGGCGGAAATATTACAGTATTTCCTACTATCGTAGGTGATTTCTTCGGTTCTAAAAATCAAACTAAAAACTATGGAATTATATATCAAGGATTTGGTTTTGGAGCTCTTTCGGGTTCGTTCATTGCAACATTAGCAGGAGGCTTTATACCTACCTTTATAATTGTTGGAGGTTTATGCATAGTATCGATAATTTTAACTTATATGATGAACCCAACAAAATTTAATACTTATTTTGAACGAACTCATAGATTAGTAGAAGAAATTTCATAAACATTGCCCAATTAACACATATATTGCATCTTCTCAACCATGAATAAATTTGTTAACAATTATTTCTTAAAAATTAAATATATTAGCGATATCTTGTAGGTATTTTTATTTTCTTTCTAATTTACTGCTTTCTATCAATTAAAATATTCTATGTTACTTATAGCGCGATTCACTATTAATAATTCTAAATATACAAAATAAAAGACCCACGAAAATCCAAATTTGATATGCTCCCTTTATAGTAAACAGTTAAAATAATAAAACTGTTTCTATAAAGGGAGTATTTTAATGTCAAGAAAAACGAAATGTTCTCTGGAAGAGAAATTGAAAGTAATTAAAGAATACCTATCAGGAGAAAAAGCAGTTATACAGATATGCGATGAGATGGGAATTCATAGTGCCACATTTTATGACTGGTTGAAAATATATAATGATGTTGGTGAAGCAAATTTAATAGTTTCTACAAAAAACAAATATTATTGCGATTCGCTTAAACTTAATGCAGTTAAAGATTATCTAGCTGGAAAAGGCTCTTTAAGAAATATATGCTGCACATATGAAATTTCATCTCCTCGTGTTCTCAGCGATTGGATTAAGAAGTATAATGGTCATAAAACAATTAAATCTCATAATAAGCAAGGGAATAGAATTATGACTAATGGAAGAAAGACTACTTATGAAGAAAGAATTGAGATTGTTGCATTCTGCATTTCGAATAATGATGATTATCAAGCTACTGCTGATAAATTTAATGTTTCTTATCAACAAGTTTATACCTGGGTAAGAAAATACAAAGCTAATGGATATGAAGAGCTAATAGATCGTCGCGGTAAGCGTAAAGATACTGATGAGATTACTGAGTCTGATAAATTATCCGCACAATTAAAACTTATTGAAGCAGAAAATAGACGTTTAAAGATGGAGATTGATTTCTTAAAAAAATTGAAAGAAGTAGAAAGAAGGCGATAAGCACTAAAAGACTCCAAGAATATAAATATATTTCTATAAAAGAATTACATGAAAAAAATGGCTATCCAATAGCTGATCTATGCAATTTAGCTGGGATTGCACGATCATCTTACTACAAATGGATTAACCGTTCAGAGACTGAATTAGATAAGGAAAATTCAATAATACTAAAAGAGATTGTTAAGCTTTATGAAGATGTAAATGGTATCTATGGATACCGTCGGATAACAATGAATATAAATAGACTCCTGGATAAACAGTATAATCATAAACGAATTTATAGATTAATGAAATCTATTAACATGAGATCAGTTATAAGAAAAAAGAGAAAGCATTATATTCAAAGTACTCCACAAATTACAGCAGAAAACAAATTAAATAGAGAATTTTATGCAAAGAAACCAAATGAAAAATGGTTAACAGATGTTACTGAATTTAAACTACTTAATGGTAAAAAGGCTTACCTTAGCGCAATATTTGATTTAGCAGTAAGTGCTAATCCGACTGCAAAGCCACTGTTTCATAGTGACAGAGGATTTCAGTATACTAATAAGGACTTTCAAAGCTAAACTTGATAAAATCAAAGCAACTCAAAGCATGTCACGTGTCAGCAGATGTATCGACAACGGACCAATGGAAGGTTTTTGGGGAACTCTAAAATGTGAGATGTACTATTTGCAAAAATTTTATACATATGAAGAATTGAGACAAGCAATTGATGAATACATAGTTTTCTATAATACAAAAAGACTACAGAAAAACTTAAAAGGTCTGACTCCAATTGAATATCGAAATCAGACCTTGGTTTCATAATTTTTTGTTTTTTCATCTGTCTACTTGACAGGGGGCAGTTCAATTTTAGATTTTCGTGGGATTCATAATGTAGGCGAGGCATGGCCCTTAAAATCCAAAAAAGAATTATTTATTAACGCGAACTCAATCCATGTTTACATATAATGATTTAATCGATATTATTCTCATTAATTTTATACAGAAGGGCTCTCCGTGAAATCTGAAGGAGCTTTGCAGCCTGTGTGCGGTTTCCACCTGTTCGTTCTATAGCTTCGGATATATGACGCTTTTCAACTTCTAGCAATACTTCTCGCAAAGGTTTGAAAGAATCATCTCCCAGAATAATGGTACCATCCGCTTCTACATCTTCTACTTTTATGCTAAGTGGAAGATTTTCCGGCAAAATAACACGGGTGTTGCTCATAATAATAGCGTGTTCTACTGCATTTTCTAATTCCCTGATATTTCCTGGCCAAGAATAGTTACGAAAAATATCCAAAACCTCTGGAGCGAAAAACATACCATTCCGTCCTACTTCTACAGAAAAACGTTTTAAAAAGTAATCAGCTAGTAAAACAATATCTTCTCCCCTTTCGCAAAGTGGAGGTAAACATATTGAAACAACATTAAGTCGATAATATAGATCCTTCCGAAAAGACTTTTCAGATATCTCTTTATTCAGATCACGGTTTGTTGCTGCAATAATACGTACATTTGTATGAAATGTTTTTGTACCACCAACACGTTCAAACTCTTTTTCTTGCAACACCCTAAGAAGTTTTACCTGAAGATTTGGACTCATCTCCGCAATCTCATCTAAAAAAAGTGTCCCTCCTTCAGCCAGTTCAAATTTCCCTGGTTTTTGAAAAAATGCACTTGTAAATGCTCCCTTCTCATGTCCAAATATCTCACTCTCTAATAAACCTTCTGGAATCGAACCACAATTCACTTGAATGAATGGCTTTTCTCTCCTGTCACTCGCATAGTGAATAGCCTTAGCAACCATTCCTTTACCTGTCCCACTTTCGCCTGTTAGCAATACCGTAGCTTTTGAATTCGCTACTCGTCCAATTATTTTATATACTTCTTGGATTTTAGAGCTTTCCCCAACAATTTTACCTGGGGTCATTGCTGTCATTCCCATTTCTTTTACTTCCTGCGTAAGGTATACAACTTCTTTAGTCAATTGTTGCATGCGAATAGCTCTACTTACAATAATTTTAACTTCATCAAGGTTAAAAGGCTTTAATATATAGTCATAAGCACCGTGTTTCATAGCATTAACTGCAGTTTCCGAACTTCCAAATGCAGTCATAAGAATAATTGGCAAGCTAGGCTTAATTTTATGAATTTCATAAAATGCCTGCAACCCATCCACTTCTGGCATACGGATATCAAGGATAGCGACATCATAGTGATTTTCCTGCGCCATACAAAGTGCCTCTTTTCCATTTTTAACAGTATCTACTTCATATCCAGCCTTATTTAATGCTGTTTGAAGTACCATTCTCAAGCTTAGCTCATCATCAGCTACTAAAACACGAACACTTTCTGTCATATTGTAATCAGCCTTTCTTTTTATAAACATAATTATTAATCTACTTTAGTTATACAACATTTTACAGTATATATCAATATTCAACCAAATTCCATATTTAAATCAAATATTTAAAATATGGAATTTAGTTGAATATAATAATAAACTTTTCACAAAAAACTTTTCATTTTTAAAAGAAAAGTATCTATAATTTAAATTTACTTATAGCTTCATGCAAGTCTTCAGATAGTTTTAGTAAGTTCTGGCTTGATCCAGCAATTTCATACATTGATGCAGATTGTTCTTCCGTTGTTGCAGTTACTGTTTGTGTTTTCTCTGCAGTGTCACCCCCAATTTTTTCTATCTTATGGATTGAAGTAACAATCTTATTACTGTTTGATGATATTTGTCCTACCGTCTCAGATACACTTCTTACTTGGGCTGCTACACACTCAACTGCCTGTGATATTTGACTAAATGCCTTACCTGTTGAATTTACAACATCAGTTCCATTTTTTACTTCTTGAGTTCCTTCTTTCATTACAATTATAACATCGTCAGTTTCTCTTTGAATATCGCCAATAAGTTTTGCTATCCGCATTGATGCTATACTAGACTCCTCAGAAAGTTTTCGTACTTCTTCTGCCACTACGGCAAATCCTTTTCCTGCTTCTCCTGCGCATGCTGCTTCTATTGCTGCATTTAGTGCCAAAAGATTTGTTTGTTTAGCTATAGTAGATATTGTATCTACTATCTGTCCTATTTCCTTTGAGCTTTCACCTAATATTTCAACTACATTTGCTGAGCTGTTAACAGCTTTTTCAATCTTAGCCATCTGGACAATTACTTCACTAACAGCTTTACTTCCTAATTGTGCAGCATTTGCAGTTTCTCCTACTGTTTCTATCATGCTGTCTGTGTTCTCTGCCATATTCTTTATTTTTTTATCCATCTCTTTAATTTCAGAAGAAGTTTCATTTACAACTTCCATTTGTTTATTAGCACCTTCTGATATATTCATAATAGTTGTTGCTATATGATTTGATGCATCCGAAGTTTGCTCAGAACTTTCAGTTAACAGCTTTGAGGCAGTTGCTACATTATCAGATGATATTGAAACTTGTTCAATTAATCCTCTCAAATTTATTATCATATTTTCAAAAGTTTTAGCGAGTCTGCCAAATTCATTTTTTGAATTAACTCTCACCTTTGCAACACTAAGATCACCATCTGAGATACATAACGCCATATCTTCTATAGCCTTTAATGGTTTTAGAATTTTATTTAACATAAATAGAAATAAAATTATTACTATTACTAAAGTGATTATTAAAGTTAAAGCTGATTTATAAATTTGTTGTGTAAGTGGTCCAGTAAATTCACTTTTAGACACTATCAGACTAACTGTCCAATTAATTCCTGAAACAGGCTTATATGATATATATTGCTTATTAAAGCCATAATATTCAACATTAGTTTCACCTTTGAACATATTTTCATATATTTCTTTTAGTTTTGGTTCAATTTTCTCATCTTTTAATGGATTATATTTAAGAATTAAATCTTTATTAGGATTTGCAATTACTGTTCCATCTGTTAAATTAAGTGAAGCATAACCATTTTGTTTTACTTTTATAGAAGATATGTATTGTACTAATTCATCAAGTTTTACATTACCACCCCAGATAGCTTTAATAGTACCATTAACCTTTATCGGAACAGCAACAACTACAGCCATTTTTCCATCTGCCTTACCAAGTAAAGGATCTGATATCACTGTTTTTCCTGTAGCTAGTAATTCTTTATAATAAGGTCTTTCGCTTATGCTCCCTGTTGTACCTGTAGCCGAATACCAATCTCCATTAGCATCTGAAAGCCAAAATGCACTATATAGAGGAAGACGACTTGTTTCAGAAGACATATAATCTATTATATCCTGCCTACTCCCATTCACAAAAACTGGGCAACTTGCAATACTTTCCATCTCCGACTTTCTAATATCAAGCCACAATCCAATTTCTTTAGCTGTTGATTGAGTGGTAGAAGTCATGCTTGTCTTCACTTCTGTTTCAACCATCTGTTTCGTTTCTATATAACTTGTAACCTCCAGTACGGTCATAGATAAACAAATAATAATTATACTAACAACCGTGAGTAAAGTCTTAATACTTTTCATAAAATCATCCCATCTTTTTATAATTAATATAACGTAATAAATTACTTTTCTTAATGCATAAATACTTCAGACATTTTTTGTATTTCAAATGATACTTTTAAAATTTTATATTACAGTTGAAATCCCTATACCAAAAAGCGACATTAAAGAGTGAGATTATTTTTTGTGAACTCAATGATGAAATTCTATTTATTTTGAGCTACTTTACCATCAGTGCAATATTAATAGCATTAGCTTGTCATACTATTAATATTAACGTGCTCTGTTATGCAACATAATTTTATCTATTTTTAAGATTACAAGTCTTAAATTGTATTTAATATATTTTTCTATATTTAAATTTACACTATACTTCCTTAATTCCACTTTCATAAGGCAAGTATATTGTAAATGTACTTCCAATACCAACTATACTTTCGGCTCGAATGTATCCTTGGTGAATTTCTATGATTTTGTTACTAACAGCAAGTCCTAGTCCCGTACCTGTATCCTTTGTAGTAAAAAAAGGATCAAAAATCCTAGGTAAACTTTCCTGATCAATCCCTTTTCCATTGTCTTCTATGATAATCTCAATCCCTTTAATCACCCTTTGTGTTGTAACTGTAATTTTTCCGTTTTCTTGAGGCATAGCTTGTGTCGCATTTAGTAATAGGTTAACTAAAACTTGTTTAATAAGCTGAGCATCAACTGAAATAGCTTCAATTGATTGATCAAAATGTGTTTCTAAAACAACAATCTCCTTTTTTATACTCGGTAAAAGTAAAAAAAGAGAATTTTCCACAAGTTCGTTGATATTGATTGATGTCACATAGTGTTTTGAAGGTTTAGCAAAATACAAGAGATCTTCAATAACGCCGTTAAGACGATCAACCTCTTTCAATACAACGTTTCCAAAAATCCGTGTCGAATTATCCTTTGGCAATTCATCCACCAAAATTTGCACACTCCCTGAAATAGCTGATAGAGGATTACGTATTTCATGAGCTACACCGGCAGCAAGCTCTCCAACTGCGGCAAGACGATCTAATCTCCTTACATAATCCTCAAAAGCCTTATGCTCTGATAAATCTTTGAAAACTAAAACTACACCCAATACATTATTATTATTACATAGCATAGATGTGCTGACACTAATTGGAATAATTGCACCGTCCGAACGAGTAAATTCTGCTTCATATCCCATAATTTTTTTACCGACACGTAAAGTTTCTAGCACTATGTCAAGAACTTTAGCATTCCCGGAAAATAGATCTTTATAATTAACTCCAATCACATCTTTATTTAATCCCATAATAGACCAAGCAGCAGCGTTTATCTCTGTTATCTTTTCATCATTATCAATTGTAATAATTCCATCTACCATACTCTCCATAATAATTTCTGTATGTGAACGTGTATTCATTAGACTTTGAGCCATTCCATTAATGGCAGAAGCAATCTTTCCAAATTCACCATTAATTTCTGGCAATCGTTGACTTAAATCATTGCCCAAACTAGATAGTCCGTTAATAATACCATTAACGGAATTAGAAACTCTATTTGCTAAAGTCATACTTATACTTAGCCCAACAACTAAAGCAATAGCCAACCCTTCGTACATCACAATTTCCATCTCATTTATTTGACGCTCTATGCTTTCAGTCATTTCATTAGCCCATACGTATCCGATTACATTATTATTTCGAATGATCGGAACCATGGCATTTAGTATATTTCCTCTAACCATCTTACCACTTGCAGTCAAAGGTATCCCCTTTTCCATTACTTCCCGGCCCAAATGTTCTTGACTTATTGATTGTCCAACCGTAGTGTCATATTCAGAACCTGGTCCATATGTAATAATACAATCGAGATCTTTAGAATAATACCCAGCTCCTACTCCGGGATTTCCCGAAACAATTTTTTCCGTAACTCCTGATAGTCTTTGATTAAGTAGTCGTACCTTTTCGTCATGCGAAGCACTCTTAGCTTCTATATATAATAAGGATTCAAAATCACCTTCCATACTAGCATCTAAAGTTCTTGCTATTCCATAGAGCTTGCTTTCCTTCTCTGAATTCATAGCTTTTTCCGCACTATAAATTAGTATATAGCCACTTCCAATAAGCGGTACTACCACCGCAAGTGCAAGAATAATTATAAGCTTATAACGCATACTAAGAAGCCTCATCAGGATACCCCCATAAATATTAATATTTTATACATATATCTCATTTATAATTATGATATTTCTACATTTTCGTGTCAAGCAAGGGCAAATCCTTGCGGCATAATAATTAGATTACCCCACTAAGTAAGCGTTTGTGTTGAAATCTACTTAGCAGGGTATTTATGGACAAGGTATATTCTTCGAATTGCAATTAAGAACTTATTAAATCAACTATTTAAACATATTTTCATCCATAAGCTTTAATTCAGGAGATATTATTGGCTTAAAATCCATATTATCTAGAATATCCTTTTCTAAATTTATTCCTGGAGCTATTTCTTCTAAAAGTAACCCCTCTTTAGTTAACTTAAATACGGCTCTTTCTGTAACATAAAGGACAGTTTGTCCAATACTTGATGCATATTCACCACTAAAAGTAATTTGCTCGACAGCATCCACAAATTTCTTAGCCTTACCTTCATTTTCTATTATTAATTTACCTTCTCCAATTTTTACTTTTAAACCACCAGCTGTAAATGTGCCACAATATATTAACTTCTTAGCATTTTGAGTTATATTAATAAACCCACCACAACCTGCAATCTTAGGTCCAAACTTACTAACATTTATATTACCCGATTTGTCACATTGTGCTAATCCCAAGAAAGCTACATCAAGACCGCCTCCATCATAAAAATCAAATTGACTGGATTGGTCCAGTATGCAAACTGGATTTGTTGAAGCTCCAAAACTTAGCCCACCTGCTGGTACGCCACCTACTCCACCTGGCTCTACAGTTAAAGTCATTTGATCTGCAATACCTTCTTCATTAGCAACTATAGCTATTCCTTCTGGTATGCCAATACCTAAATTAGTAACAGCATTTGGTACTAGTTCCTTAGCACATCTTCTTGCTATTACCTTCCTTTCATTAAGTGGTAATGGTTCTATTGAATCCACTGGTACCTTAGTATCTCCACAATATGCTGGATTAAAGCTTTCACTAAAAGTTTGCATTTGGTTTTCTGTTGATGCAACAACTATAGCATCAACATATATTCCTGGGATTTTAACTTTTCTTGGATCAAGTGAACCTTTAGCTACAACCTTTTCAACTTGTAGTATTACTATTCCCCCTGAATTTTTAGCAGCTTGAGCCATTGCTGTTGCATCAAGTGTTAAAGCCTCTTTTTCCATTGTTGCATTTCCGTCTTCATCTGCATAAGTAGCCCTTAAAAGTACAACATCTATCGGAAATGCTTTATATAGCAAATATTCCTTCTCTTCAATATTAACTACCTTTACAATATCCTCTTTTGTAATTTCATTAAGTTTACCACCTTCAATTCTAGGATCTATAAATGTTTTCAATCCAACATGAGTAATTGTTCCCGGCTTTCCAGCTGCAATGTCTCTATACAAATGTGATATAACTCCTTGAGGTAAATTATATGCTTCTACTTTATTTTCTAAAGCTAGTTTTTGAAGCTTTGGTGTCAATGCCCAATGTCCCCCTATTATTCTGTGAACTAACCCCTCATAACCAAGATGATTTAATCCTCTATCTTTACCATCACCTTGACCAGCTGCAAAAACTAATGTTAAATTGTTAGGAACATGCCTTTTTAAATATTGTTTTTCTATTTCTAATGTAATTTGTTCTGGATGGGCACATCCAACAAATCCACCTACTGCAACAGTAGCTCCATTTTTTATTAAATCAACCGATTGTTCTATAGAGATTACCTTTGACTTCATAATTAATCCCTCCCACTTTATCTTACTTTATTTATTCAACAGCCTTAATTTCTTCAGGTTACTTTTTAGCATCTCTATCTAAGAAATATAAAAGTACTTCCGCACGCTCTTTTTCTTTACTTTCTATAAATTCTGGTAACCAATTATAGAATCCTTGTTTACTCTTCTTTCCACAATTCCCTGATTCAACCATACCTTGCAATAACTTAGATGGCTCAGTATAACTGCACAAATCTTTAAATAAGTATGAAGAAATATTATTGAATATATCTAAACCTCCTAAATCTGCACTACATAATGGTCCAGTAACAGGAAGCCTTCTTCCATGACCATACTCCATAGCTTTATCTACTTCCTCAGGCTTTGCCCAGCCTTTTTCTACTATATATAAAGCTTCTCTAAGCAACGCTAATTGTAGGCGATTTCCTATAAACCCCAAACATTCCTTTTCCATACGAACAGATTTTTTTCCTATAAAATCAACCCATTTCATAACTTTTACTATTGTATCCTCTGATGTTTTTTCTCCTGGAACTACCTCAACTAAAGGAATTAATTGTGGTGGATTCCAAAAATGCGCAACTGCTATTCTCTCTGGATTTTTTGTATATTTAGCTATATCTGTTGGACTTAATCCTGACGTATTAGTTGCTAAAATTACACTTGGTGGACAAAGCTCATCTAATTGCTTAAATATTTCTTGTTTAAGCTCTAAATCTTCTGCCAACGATTCTATTATAAGGTCAACATTTTTAGTAGCTTCTTCAATACTTTTAACTCCTTTTATTTTATTTAGGATTTCTTTATACCCACTATCTTCTAACTTTCCTTCAGCTTTCAAAAGATTTAAACTAGCCTTTATACTATTAAAGCCTCGTTCTAAACTTGCATCTGACCTACCATACATAACTACATTTAACCCAGCCTTGGCAGAAAATAATGCTATACCATGTCCCATAGTTCCGGTACCTAATACTGCTATATTCTTTATATCCATTTTTATCATCCTTTCTCTCCATATATTTAATTTTCCATATAATAATGTTAGTATAATCAAACTTTAACCTTGCAGATTTCAGACTATAGTCTGATACTATTAACTGATAAAAATACGTATAAAATCCGCAAGTATTAAATAAGTTATAAGGGCTAGATTTAAACGTACTTTTTACTTTTTTCAATTGTTAAAATAAAGCTAATCCAACACCAAATATTAAAGCACCTACAATTAAGGTTGTTACACAAAATCCCATAATATCACGAACTTTAAGACCTGCTATAGCTAAAGCTGGTAGTGCCCAGAATGGTTGCGCCATATTCATCCAAGCCTCACCATATGCAATTGCCATAGCTGCTTTCCCCATATCTGCACCAAGTGCTTGCGCAGCTGGCATTATAAATGGCCCTTGTACAACCCAATGTCCACCACCAGATGGAACAAAGAAGTTAATTATTCCTGAACTTAAAAACGCAAAAATTGGGAATGTATGAGTATTTGATATACTAACAAAGCCACTTGTAATCATTCCACCTAATCCTGACAAATCCATCATGCCTTGTATACCCGCATAGAAAGGAAATTGTACCATTATACCAGCTGTTCCTTTTGCTCCATCAACTATAGCCTGCATATAAGATACAGGACTACCATGAAGAATGATACCTGCAAAGAACATAATCATATTTACAGCGTTTACATCCATAGAACCACCATTCATGAAGTAATAAACCATATAGCAAACCCCAAGAATACCAATTAGCCATGCAATAATTCTGCTGTTTTCAACGCGTACTGCAAATGTTTTTTCAGTTATAGTATCAGTACTAGTCTCATTTGCTGCCTCTGCTGCTAATAATGCTGGGTCAATCTCCACAACATCCTCATCTTTAGGCATCATCATTCTTGTCATTAAAGGTAATATTATTATTAAAGTAACAGTTATAAAGATATTAAACGGAGCAAAAATAGTATCACCTAGCGGAATTAATCCGATTGTCGCTTCCATTGGATTCCCTTTAGTTGCTGCCAAAAGTGGAATTGAACCAGATAAGCCTCCATGCCAAGTCATAAAGCCAATATAGGCACACGCAATCAATAAACGATAATCTGTATGTCTCACCTTTTTTGCAACTTCTTTTGCAAGTAAAGCACCAACGATTAGACCAAATCCCCAATTAATAATATTAGCAACCGCTGCAACAAATGTAACAAGCATAATAGCTTGAGCTGGTGTTTTAGGCACTCCTGCAATCTTTTGCAGAATACGTTTAACAGGCGGTGAACTAGCCAATGCATTACCAGTGACTAAAATTAACGCCATTTGCATACCAAATGCTAGAAGATTCCAAAAGCTCTTACCCCAAAATCCTATCATATCAATTGGAGTATGGCCAGTAAATATAATACCTGAAATAAACATAATCAATGTTAAAATCATTGCAAAAACAAGTGGGTCTGGAAGAAATTTTTGAACAATAGCTGTAAAAAATTTAGATAATCCTTTTATCATTTTTTTGCCTCCCTATGTTTAATATTTAACAAACAAGCTTGCTTTGTTACTACACCTTATTTAATAAGCAAAGCATATGCCAAATTCATATTTCTAAGAATTAAAAATAACTTTTAAACAATTAATGTCGTTAAAAAACAAATTTTGCCTTATTAAGACACTTTGACGATTTTATGTTAAGAAAATTTTTTCAAAAATTAAAACATAAAAAAGCGAAAAAGTTCACACTTATATTTATTTCCAAAAATAAGTGTAAACTTTTTATACAATATCTGTGCAAAACTATGCGCACTTTCTATTTTAATGTTTATTCTTCAAAAATACTTAATTACTACTGGTCAAGAATAATTTTTTGATCAGTAGCGCATTTATTTTAATCTTTAGTATCCTTGCGAATTAAATATTTTTCTATCTTTCTCATAAATCTGCTTCTTATCAAATAGAAATAAGCAAAATAAATTACAATATATATACATTGAAATCTGGTATCTGTACTTGTCAGCATAAAGTGAAATTAAAACACCTGCATAAAGAATAATAGCTGAATATAAATTTAATTTTCCTAAATTACTTAAATACTCATCAACATCTGTAATTTCATATATCCTTTTTGTTTTCGATAATTTTTTATTAATTATAGCTTCTGGTTTTTTCAATATGTAAAATACACCATTAAGAGCATATATTAAAAATATTATTGAACATATAGCTAAAGTAAAAATATAAAAATTCATGACTATCTCCTTCCATATATATATTGTAATTAATTTTCTACATTATATGTTTAATTGAGCATTTGACTTGCTAGAGTTCAAGTGCAAATTTATTATTTCAGCGTATATACAGATAAATAACTTAGGAATTTTATTTATTAGATGAACATATTTACAAGGTTTCTAAAACTTTAAGTTCGTGTCTTCACTAGAAATCATAAATATATTTGTGAAGAAAACATTTGAAAATGAGCTGTTAAAGGTTCTTAGCTGTAGGTTGCTCCATTTTAGCTTGTGAAGTGAGAGTCCAAAATTTTATTTTGGGTTCTCGAACTTCCTCAGTGAATGTAATGAGTCGATCTTCCCTAGGAAAGTTGGAGCATGCTAAAGTGGCTACAACCTGCTGCTTAGAACCTTCAGCGATATTTTCATAGCTTTTCGGAATCAAAATATTTATGATTTCGGTAAGTTATCACATAAATGCAGTTTTAAATTTAGGTATCTATATATTATAAAATTACTAAATAAAAAATATCGCAAATTCATATGAATACAGCGATATTTTACTATCTATATTATTTATTATTATTGCTTAAACTTATGCAAATCTTTCAATAAATTCATTTAATCTTTTTAAATTAGCATTTATACTTTCAATAGTAGCGCTTATTTCTTCAATAGCTGCTGCTTGTTCTTCACTTTCTGATGCTGATTCATTTACAGCTCCAATTATAGTATTTATTGACTGATTCATATTCATAACAATATCATTTATTGTTTTAGTTGATTCCTTACTTTGGCTTGCAAGCTTTCTGATTTCAGTTGATACAACATTAAATCCTTTGCCATGTTCACCAGCTCTTGCAGATTCAATAGCTGCATTTAACCCTAGTAAATTCGTTTGATCAGCGATACTCTTAATAATTTCTATAGCGTCTGATGTTTTCTTTGAAGTCTCCATAACATCTTGAGCCTGCTTTAGAGTCTTTTGTCCAGTTAGAGCAAAATTTGAGGCAGAATTAGCTAATTCACTAACACTTGTAGAAACTTGGTCTAATGATTCTGATATTTCTGAAACACTATTTACCAATCTAGTAGTATCATCTAAATCAATTCCATCACTAATTGTTCCAATGATCTTCCCTTTTGAATTTCTAATAGGTATTGATATAACTTTTATTTCTTTCCCTGATACATTTGTATCACCTTTTTCAAGTTTTCCACTTCTTAAAGAATCTTTTATAACATCTAATGGTTCAGAGCCAGCTCTAAGTTGCAACTGAAATCCTTTAGGATCTTCATATTCTATATATTTTTCAGTATCTGTTAATCCAAACGCTGTATCATCTCTTGATAGATCGTTAAGATATGGCAAAACAATAGAAAATGCCCTTAAAATTTCCTCGTCTGTTAAATTCTCAGTTAAATGTTCTTTATATCCCATGATAATCCTCCTCAAATATTTATATTCACCTATACTATCTTCTTAATAATATTAATTATTCTACATAAGTAGTCAAATTCCTTTATTATTTTGCAAATATCAATCTATTTTCATTAATATAATTAAACAATAAACTATAAATAATATTGCTTTAATCTCAAATAAATCTCTAAGTTATCTTTATAATTTGAATGTAAATAAATTATAGATTTCATCTTCTATTTAGTTTGTTAGTAAAGCTTATAATATTTTTCTATTAACCCCAGATTCTGTAACATTACACCACTGTGCCTAGCAGAATTTTATCTAAACAAAAACTGCGATTTCATTTTTTTATTATATAACTTAAAATACTCACACAACAAAAATAACGCTTTATTAAGAATAAGCGAATAATATTAAATCTTGAATACCTATAAATTTTTCATCATTAAATATTCTGTGTAATATGATCCATCTTTTAATTTAAAAGAGTTGCTTCTTGTCCCATACTTTTTAAAACCAAATTCTTCATATAAGTTTATTGCCTTATAGTTATCACTTGCTACCTCTAATTCAACTTGTTCAAATCCTACTTTTTTTGCATATTTTAAGATTTCAGTTAACAAAGCTTTTCCAACTCCAAGATTCCAAGCTTCTTTAATAACTGCTATTCCAAAATTTGCTCTGTGTGAAACTTTAATCATATTTCCAATAGTACATATGCTTGAATTTCCAACAAGTTTATCATCAATAAATGCTGAAATCATTGCATCCTTATTACTTTCATTAATGTCATTGATGAATTTTTCTTCATCTTCTATAGTCATAGTAATTTCTTCTGTATACCTAAGCATATAGTCTGTTTCTGATGATGCCTTTCTTAAGTAATCAATTAATTTTTCTGCATCCTTTACATCAGGACTTCTTAATATGCATTCTTCTCCATTTTTCAATTTTACTTTTTTGTCTTCAAATATCATAATTAACAACTCCACTCATTATAACATAAGTCTGTCCAAATTTTATATAACATTTTGAAACCTTACCATATTATAACACAAATTTAAAACATCACATTAATTTACAAGAAAATCTCCTTCTCAGGTTATGTATTTCTTATACTTTTAAAAGTTATGCTTAGTTTCACTCCAATATAAATTCCTATAGAATAAAATAATGGTGAAAAAGTACTATAAGAAATTTGTTTTAAAACAGATCTTATCACAGTATTTTTTCACCAAGATATCACTCTATTAAATTTTAAATAAATACTTTCATTATGGAATCTAATCTTATAAATTTTCTTACTTTAGATTAACTTTTCTGGGATGAATTTAGATGAAATTCTCTTTATTAGAAAATAATCAAGTATTAGAAGAACTCCTCCTGCTACAATAATTATAAAATTACTAAGTAATAGCACTCCTGTCATCTGACCAATTAATACAAGAATAACTGGGATTACAAGAAGTCCGCTTATTTGTTGTGCTTCTTGGAAAGTTTCCGACTTTGCTGACACCATAACTGTAAGTATCAACGATAGCAAATTAATTGCAGGTGAAAGCCAAAGTATAATTATCAGCCATTTTATATCTGGAAAGATAAGTTCTCCAAAGTATATAAAGCCACCTATATTAAATATTATTCCAATTGCTATAAATGAGATCAAAGTCACAATATACGATGGAATAAATACACCTAAAATTTTAGCTCTAAGTAATTGCTCCATTGATGTTGGAGTATAAAGCAAGGACTCTAAAGTTTTATGTTCCTTTTCTCCTACAAAACTACTAGCCCCAATAACTGCTGAACACATTATAGGTATTATAAGAAAATATGATGGAAACATGAAGTTTATGGCTACTTTTACTAGTAATTGAGCTGGAGTGTATGTTGTATATTCATAAGGTAATTTCCTTATAAGAGGAGCCATTTTTGTAATAGTGCTTGAGTCACTTCCTATAAAATTTGCACCTATGAGTATTCCAAGAGGCACTATTATTGTCAAGATAATTGGAACAATAGTCATAGGAAGAATTACTCGTTTTGAACTTACTAACTCATTTATATCTTTATATATAAGTGCTTTTTCATTACTCTTCATATTCTAATCACTCCTGATTTATAAAGACACATCATCAGATGTACCTTTTATATATTTGAAATACAGCTGCTCCAAAGACCATTTTTGCTGCATCGCCTCATAAATTTCTCCATCATCTTTCGTTATGCTTTGTATTAGAGTATTTACCTCTTGGTCTCCTGAAATAGGTTTGCTATATATGCCATTGCCTTCATAGATAAATCCAAATTTATCAGAAATATTCTTTCCTCTAATTTTTAGTTGAAGTTTTGCATTTTTCTTTGAAGCAAGTTCATCAAAGGTGCCTACCCCAAGGATATTCCCATTGTTTATAAAACCATACTGAGTACATATATCTTCAGCATATTTTAATTGATGTGTACAAAGAAATATTGTAACTTCATTTTCTTCTGCAAGTTCCTTTACAAGCTTTGTAACATTTAATGCGTTTTCTGGATCTAAACCAGACGTTGGTTCATCAAGAAATAAAATTTGGGGATTATGAACTAATGCTATAGCTAATGAAACTCTCTTTCTCATTCCTGTACTAAAAGATTTAACCTTCTTATCTTTCACCTCTAGCAGCTCTAACCTTTTTAATATAGAATCAGTACGTTCATTAAGTAAATTTTCTTCAACTCCGTGCATTTTTCCAAAGAACATTAAGTTTTGTTTTCCAGTGAGATTCTCATAACAGCTGGAGCTTTCAGTCATAACTCCACATAATCTATGAATTTCAATGTTATTTTCCAAAACAGGAATCCCTAAAATTTCGGCATGACCAGATGTCGCTGAAAGAATTCCATTCAGAATTCTAACTGTTGTAGTTTTTCCTGAACCATTAGGTCCAAGAAAGCCAAATATCTCGCCTTTTGGTATGCTCAAATTTATATCATTCAAAGCATTAGTCTTTCCATCATAAGACTTGTTGAGATTCTCTATATTTATTGCATTCATTTTATTCATCCAACTTTCTCTTCAGTTTTTTAACAAGGAATTTGTATGCTTCCTCTTCTCTTAATGATACAAATGCCAGATTTTCAGTAATTGTAGCAACAAGATTTTTCTTTATTGTTATCTCATCTACAGGAGTGCTCGTTCCAATATAGCTATTATCCTCAAGCCATTTATCAACCTTAGTAAAATAATCGTTTCCTTTAAATTTCAATGGAAACTTTATTTTGCAGACAGTATTTACATACTTCTCTAAGGCACATATGGCCTTTTCCTTCTCTTTGTGCATTGAATAACCTTGTGCTGCAACAATATGAATTCCTAAAACATCATTTGTCAAAATCTCATTAAGATTAAAAGACTCAATGATCTGAACACCTTGAGAATAGATCTTTTCAAACAAAACTGGCTCCATAATATTTATTGAAAGATAGTTGTTTAAAAGTGTTAACATGTTTATTACATTATTAAATACAAGTATTTGATTAACCTCATTTGCTTTATCAATTTCTCCTTGCATCTTGTATGCATTAATTAGTATTGCATCTTCACCACTATACGGTATTAATTTATTATTCAATAATCGAATAACTTCTTCGCTATTTCCTAATGACATTTGTGCCAATGCTTCCATGGTATTTGAAATCTTTATTTCAGAAATATTATTTGATTCTTCTTTTATTCTCTTGCTTAATAATATACATTTCTGAAAAATTTCATTTTTTATATCATCAGTTTTTGCTAATATAGAATAATTTATTAATAATTGAATCATAGAAATCAAAAAAGGAAAGCAAGAATAGTATTTTTTTATTAACTTCTCACATTTATTTATTACTTCATCAAATGGATTTATAGCAAATTCATTTGAAAGTTCCTTATAAATCTTTTTAATGTCTTCTTTTGTAAGCTGCGGGGAATATCCTAATAATTCATCAACCGAAATATTAAAGTAAGTCGCAAGCTCAGGAAGAAGTAAGATATCTGGATAACTTAATCCAGATTCCCATTTAGAAACAGATGCTTTAGAAACTCCAATATAATCTGCTAATTGCTCCTGAGTTATTCCCTTCTCTTTCCTCTTATAAGCAATACATTCTCCTATATTTAACTTTTTCATATTCCTCACCTCTAATAATATTTTATGTGTTTCTATATTTTCCGTAAATGGATTCCTAGTTGATATTAGTAGAAAAAGTTAACCTACAAGAAACTTAATTATAGATAAACAATATATAAGCTAGACTTATGCAATAATCCACCGAAAGTAAAAACATTGTTATTTCACAGGACTATGAAAATTTCGCTGAAAGTGCTAAATTGCAGGTTGTTCAACTAATGCTTGCTCCCAATTTCATTGTGACAAGCATTAGTTGAACAACCTACGATTAAGATCTTTTAACAGCTCATTTTCAATGCCTGCTGCATAAAAATGTTTCTACTTTCTAGTATGATATTTATTGCAAATTATAAATCAAATTCTTAAGTTGTTTATCTATACTAACTTTAAACTTCACATTTTTAGATATAAAAATACTCCCATTAAAATAACAGATTTTTATTTTTTATCTGTTTACCTTAAAGGGAGCATATCATCTTCTTTGAATAATACGATTTTTCAGCATTATATTTAATTTCAATAATTTACCATTTAGCCTTTGAGTCCATTTGCTTGTCGCTCCATATTCTCTATGACAACATCATATATTTCTCCTAGAGAAGCACAATACTCAAGTACTTGCCATGGAACATTTGTGTGGAAATGAATCTTAATTAATTCCTCATCTCCAACTGCAAGCAGAGAATCTCCCTCAATGTTTTTTGTTATATATTCATTTATTTCATCTTCTGAAAGATTTTTTCCTTCAATTAATAATTGCGTATCAAATTTATATTCAAGCATATTTTTCCTCCTCTTCCTCTTTAAATAAATAATCTTAAAAATATAATAAACTTTACTGCAGATATTTCTTATAATCTCCTTAATTTATGATATTATTAATGATCTTAATTGGACAAGAACTTATTGCTTTATCTCAGCATACTTTTTAATTATTGCCAATTTCTTTAGTCCAAAATTCATAATCCAAAAAATTAATACGGTAATGAACGGGAGAACTAATTTAATTGAGTCTAACTGAGGAACTTGCGTAAGACATGCTCCAATTATTAAGTCTCTTTTTTAAAATTATCCATTTATAATCCCTTAATTTCTTTTTCGAAATTATCTCTATCTTCTTGGCTTTCAAATAATTTGAACCAATCACATATTTCTATTGCAAAGTCAATAAAAGCTGTTCCCTGAGCCGTTATTACATTTTTATCTCTCACTGCTCTTTTAGGCACAAAATTCTCTCTTGGAAATGGGTCATTTTCTCCATATATATCAATATGTTTTTGTGTCCATTGATTAATAGGCGTAGTATACTTAACATTATTTAAAACTCCAGACTTTGCTAAGAAAACTGTTCCTGCTCCACATATACCGCCTACTAATTTCCCCTCTAAATATATTTTATTGATAAGTTCTAGTAATTCTGGTTTTACATCACCATACCATCCTCCAGTAATAATTAATCCATCTACGTCATAATTTAAGACCTCTTTAACTAATTTATCTGATTTATATAAGAAACCAGAGCGTCCTTTAATCATTTTATCTTCATAGGAGATTGTAATTATTTCTTTACCTGCCTCTGAACTTAGTAAATGACTGATAAATGTAACTTCATAGTCTGTCATTTCATCAAAAATGAAAAATAATATTTTATCCATATAATCCCCTTCCCTATGTTCATATTCATAAACTTTCCTATAATCTTGTTAGTTAGAAGTATGTATTTCAAACCAATTACTTCTCGAATTAACATAGTCTACCACTTTTACCTCTCATAAATTTTCATGATATATAATCTACATATTAGCTTATGTATTGTCACTTTCAATTTGATTCTTACATTACCATTTCTATCTTAACCTTTGGTTTACCAGAATTTTAAATATAAATATATTACGTGAATATATATTACGAATTATATTCCTCTTTAAAAAAATATCTCTTGGATGGAAATGCAATTATGAGTCCTAACAGTGATTCTATAATATTTGGAGTATTATATGGATTGCTTGTCTTCATGGCTATAAAGAACATAGATACTACTAAAAAAAATACATTATAAATTATGATTTCTAAGTATGCCCATTTCTTAAGCTTAAAATATCCATAGGCTATTGTTAATAGAACTATAACGCTTAATACTCTAAGCGCACCATCTAAAAAATTATATACTGGAATTGGATAAACTCCAATCTTCTCCATAATGCTTTTCATAGGTGAAATTGATATTATAATTAAGGCTGCATAAATCAAACTCATATCTCCAATAAATATAACTATCATAGGTAGTTTTCTTTTCACGTGCACTCACTCCCCCGTATTCTATAATAATTTACAATAAACTTCCATCACAAATAAATTATAACATATATTGTAAATGTAGTTTTATTATTCGCATATTTATAGATAAACAATATATAACTTAGACTTATGTAATAACCTGCCGAAAGTAAAAACATTGTTATTTCACAGGACTATGAAAATTTCGCTGAAAGTACTAAATTGCAGGTTGCACCACTAATGCTTGCTCCCAATTTCATTGTGACAAGCATTAGTTGAACAACCTACAATTAAGAGCTTTTAACAGCTCATTTTCAATACCTGTTGCATAAAAATGTTTCTACTTTCTAATATGGTATTTATTGCAAAGTATAAATCAAATTCTTAAGTTGTTTATCTATATAGGATTCCATATTGATAACAATACATATCTACTGTTAAATTTCATGAATACCAGCGATATTGAAATTTTATAAGTTTGAATATCATTGTGGAACCCTACATATCAAATACAATCTCAAAATTATATAAAAAGATCCCAACTTCACAATATGAATTTGAGATCTTCTATCTTAACTTCTTCAATATTTTTAAGATTATTTATACTGCGTGCAAATCTTCTATAAGTATCAATTATCAGCTATGTACATTGATAGTGGACTTGTAATCTGAATATCTTATATATTTATATCTTTAAGCTCTACGCCACTAACCCCTGCTTTAAAACTTCTCATAAATAAATCGAAAGTACTTTTAATTAGTTGTGCATTCTCAAATTCAGAATTTAACTTAAGCACTTCAATTGCTGCTTCAATGGTGCAAAGTTCTCCTTCTGAAGCACCTTTTCTCAATGTATATTCTGATTTATTAATTGGATTTAATGAAATTCTTGGAAGCTTCTTTAAGTAGTCACTCTTTCTTAGTATCTTCTCTGCTTCTTTCCATGTGCCATCTAAGATAATAAATGCTGGAATTTTTTCTGAATCTTTGCATTTAGACTTTCTTTCTAGAGGCTCATCATCATCCATAGGAAATAATATATGTATTTCATAATCATCGCTATTAATATATTCTATTAATTTTTCAGGAGTCTTTACTCTCTCCCAAAGAATTAACTCAGTTGATTCTGGATTCACCAATTTCAATAATCTAGCGGTATTTGAAGGCCTACTAAATTCTCTTTCTGTTGATAATATCAATATCTTTGCTTTTGTCTTTATTTTAGGCACAATATCGCAGATACAATTTATTATTGGCAACCCACATTTATTGCAACTTTCATATAACTTAGTAATTTGCTTAACTTTAAATTCAGACTCCATTCTTCCTCCTATGTTGATCATATACTTTCCTAAATCCTCTCACTTCATCTACAAAACCAGACTTTTCATAAAACTTGTGTGCAGCGTCCCTATGTGCTGAGGATACTAAAATTGAATAAGCACAGTTCTTAGCTTTTGAAAATTCATCAAGAGCTTCCATTAATCTTTTTCCTACACCTTTTCCTCTCAATCCATCTTTAACAACTACATCTTCAATTACTAAAAAAGATACTTCCAATGATCTACAGCATATCCCAAGAGCAGTTCCAATTATTTTAGTATCTTCTTTAGCAACTGCCAAATAATAGTTCTCGTCCATCAGCATTTTCTCATATGTTTCAATAGATTTACTGATAGGAGTTTCAAACGGAGTAAGATTATTATATAATTCTAAAACCTGCGGAAGGTCATCTATATTCAACTTCTCTATAATCATAAAACTCCCACCTTATATTTAATTATTAATTCATAATTTATATTTATCATTCAGCGCAAAATTAATATGCTTCTAAATCTCTCTGCCCTTCTTGAAGCAACTTAGTGTATAAAGATCCAAAAGATACATTAACATACACATTTACAAAAATCATTCCAAAAGACATAAATACATCAAAATATTCGGGATGCCAATATTTTATAGCTGCTGCTGGAGCTATTACTAGTAAGCTCCAGCCTATAAAACTTATATATAACCAAAATATTTCTGAAATGTGTCCATCTGTCATTTTAATACTTCTATCAATTGCTTCTTGAATGCTTATATTAGGATTATCAGCCCATATATAGTATGTCATAGAATATTTTACAGCTGCTATTATCCCTGGGATTATTAATAATAATGACCATAATAGTGTAAGAATATTTACTGCTAACGTCATTCCTAATGCTTTAGTGAATTTCTTTGTGCCAGTAAATATATCTGAAAAATTAACATTCTCGCCTCTAACGATGTTTAATATTATACTAAAATATCCAAATGTAAATAATGCACCAAATATAATTTCTAATATCAAATTCCATATAACACTAGAATCTTGAAATAAGCCTCCTATAATACCTGCACAACTGTACACTAGCGTACTTAATATTCCAATTTTCCAATTGCCTTTCAAACTGTATCTTGCACTTTTTCTTATTTCTTTGCTCTCAATATCCATATATCTCCCTCTAAACTTCTCTCAAATTAATAATAAACTAGACCTGTTATCGATCTCCATAAAATATTTTTCTACTAACTTGCTATTGATTGAGTTCAAATTTAATTATTTCTAGTGCTACTAATACTAGTACATATTCTGAAATTTTGTCTAAGATATCATATTCCTAATTTCACTCAATGTGATATATAAATTTACAATCCAATTATACTTTTATAAATATAAAACTATAATTTTCTATAATTATGTCCTTTTTAAAATGTAATTTCCAATTTTAAAACCATAATTACTGTAGAAAGGTAACGCTTCATCATTGGCATATACCACATTAATTTGAATATCTGTTATAGCGTTAGATTCAAACCAGCTTAAAGCATTTGTCATAAGCTTGTCTCCTAACTTAAGCTTTCTATACTTTTTATCAATAAATATCGATTCTATCTCTCCTAAATTGTCTTCAATTGAGCTTAAACAATATCCTACATAATTTTCTGTTTCATTGTCTAGAAGCATATCTAACTTAATAACACCATTTTTAGCCTTTTTACAAATAGATTCTATTCTTTTGTCAAAAGTAAATCTGTCATATTTATCCTTAAAGTGTACAGATTTATTATAGTGAATAGAATTAAGTTGCTCCCATAATGGTTTCATTAACTCAATTTCTTTTATTCCCTTTTCAACAATAGAAATATTCATAACCCCTCCACTACTCAATTAATATTTAATACAAACTAACTTGCTATATAAACAAATTATAACAGTATTGTAAATAGTGGTAAATCCATTCTCTAATTAATTAATGATAATTTAAGATTATTTTTCTTCATTATTTAAAAGTCTTATTAAATTATCTTTATGTTTATATATCATTAAAACACATGCTATTAAACTACTTACTATTATTGAAACAGGTGCTTTCATAATTATACACATTAAAGGTATTGTTACCCCTATTGCAATTGACCTTATAGAAACTATACTTGTAAATAAACGCAATATAAAATGAACTGCAACTCCAACCAATGTTGGAATTGGTACAATTACAAAGAATGCACCAATAGTTGTATTAACGCCCTTCCCACCATTAAATCCTAGGAATGGAGTAAAATCGTGTCCCAAAATTACCGCTATAGCAATAATCGAAACATAAGTATCTATTGATATTTGTAGTTCAAAAATCTTTGCTAAACAAATTCCTAAGGCTACAGGAATTATACCTTTTGAAATATCCACTATTTGCGTAATAATAGATATTTTACGTCCTGCTACTCTATTAACATTGGTAGATCCTATATTCCCACTGCCTTTGGTCCTTATATCAATTCCGTGCAACTTTTTGATAATTAAGTATCCTGTTGGAATTGAACCACATAAAAAAGATACTATAATTGATAAAATAATAATCATATATTCACCCTAACTTTGTTCTATTTTTTAAATTTATAATAGTGAGATGCCCTAAAATTAGAACAATCCCCCATTATATTTCTTTTGTGCTCTAAACATCATCCTAAACCCCAATACAGCAAATATTACAAAACATATCCATCCATATTTTGTGTTTCCTATTAAATTAATAATGCCTGTCAGTATAATTCCAATTCCTATGATAATGCATCCTTTTCCAACTTCCTCAGTATAAGGTTTCTTATCACTTTCAGCAACCCTTGCATAATGATAATCATGAATCAATGTTATCTGCTCTTTTTTCCAAATACGCCATCCTAAAAATATAGAAATTAGTCCTAATGGGATTATTAATATCAAATTAATCACGTGCTCATCTCCCAATTAAATTATTATTTTTTATATTTATCAAATGCTTTTTCTGGATTAAAATGTATATTTTTAGAAAGATATATGAGCCAAACTAGAAAAGCAATCCAAAAATAGCTGACATAATAAAGCCAATAATCATCATTTTCCATCTCCTCAAGTAAAAATAGAAAATATCTAGTTTCTAACTAATTTCTATTGTAATTAATTCTAACATAAATAGTAAATATCACATTACCCATTTATTATTTTGAATAATGTGATATTTAAAATTCTTATTTATTTTTTAGGAGTTATATTAATCTATAAAGCAAACTTTACTCAACAAACTCTTTAAAACCTTCAGAATACTTTGTTGGTTGGAATTCTATTACATCATAATTAGCAACTCCATTTTTATAAAATGGATCTTCACTAATAATCTCATTTACCTCTTCTTTGCTTTTTGCGCTGCATAAAATTATTCCACCATCTCTAGGATTTTTTCTCCCTGAGCAGATAAAGTTGTTACTAGCATAGTATTTATTTAAGAATGTAATGTGATCTTCCAAATGCTTTTCAACCTCTTCTAGTGGTTTAACATAAGTTAAATTTACTATAAACATTTTCTTTCCCCCAAGTCTAAATTACAATTTGTTTTATAAATTATAACATACTTGTAAATATCGCACTATTAACTTTTCAAATTACATTATTTAAACTTCTACCTGCACATTTTGCTTTATTATTGCAAAAAAATATAGTAAACTCTACAAATTAGAAATTGCCTTGCTCAACTGACAAGTTAATTATGTCTTCTTCTGTAATCTTCCGTAATACTCTGCAAGGATTACCTACTGCAATTACCCCTGCTGGAATATCTTTATTTACTACGCTTCCTGCCCCAATAATGCTACCTTTTCCTATAGTAACTCCACTGCATACAGTTGAATTAGCACCAATCCATACGTCATCTTCTATTGTAATAGGTTTTGAGGTTCCAATCCCTTCTGCCCTTTGTGTTGAAAATATGGCATGTCCTGAGCAAGCCAAACAAACTCCAGGAGCTATAAATGCATTTGCACCAATGTAAACTGGCGATGTATCTAATATTACACAATTATAGTTAATCACAGCAAGCCCATGGGTATGTATATTAAAACCATAATCGCAACGAAATGACGGCTCAATAAATGTTAGGGGATGGCAAGTTCCATTCTTATAAATTCACCGTACCCAATAGGAGTATCTTTTTTATATATTTCCTTTACTATAAATCCTGCTCTTTTATAGCATTTAACTGCCCGCTCGTTGAAAGATCGCACCTCTAAAGCAATTATTTTCCTTGGATATAAATTAGCGCATTGCTGTTTTACTATCTCCATTAATGTGTTTCCTAGTCTTTGTCCACATAGAGATGGTTTTAATCCAACTCCAACAAGAATACATTCATTTTTCTCTTGTAGTCTTATATATCCACATAACTTATATTCCTCATCAATTACAGCAAAAAATTCCTTTTTTCTTTTCTCTTCTATTGTTATAGCCCATTTATTATCAAGTACTTTAGTCCACGATGGATAATTATATATAGAATATTCTCCATCATATTTCCAATTACAAATTTCTTTCGCATATAATTCTGTAAATTCTCCCAATATAAATCTCATTTCATATGCCTCTATCCCACTCACCCTATTTTAGAATTGCATAGTACTTGTACAACAAAAAATACCCCAAATTCGTTTTTGAACAATGAGATATTTTATAGATATATTTATTTTTTTCTCCAATTTTGTACTACCTCATTTGGATTTGGTCCTATATTATCATGTTCAACAATACAAGAATCTTGTTCTGCTTTTTTAAACCAGTCATCTAGGGGCTTTACTTTTTCTGCATATTCATCTGACATTTTGTTACCATAATAATCTGCATCCAATTTATTGTGTTCCCCAACTTTTTTTATATATTCTTCTTTGTCTTTCTTAGATACAATAAGGAAATGTTCCTGAAAAAATGTGTCATGTGGATATAAATTTTTTGACTGACTAGAATCACCTGGTTTTCTACGAATACCATCATCTATTTTCTTTAAAACATTATTATTCTCACGAACACTGTCTGTATTATCCACAAATATTGCATAGTCTATATATATTGATGGTGCAGAATAATCAAAAAGTTCGTCTAGATATTCTTCTGCAGTCATTCCAACTTTTGATGGAGTTCTGTTTCTTACAAAATGTAATTCCTTTAAATAACCATCACTACAATATTCACCAATCCGCTTTGCGTAATAATCTGATATCTCTTTGTTCCAATCCCTACCTTCAATATTTTCTTCAACTTGTTCATTTGAATTGGGATATTTTATATCTTCTGAATCTTTTGTCCACGAGTAATATTTTATATTATTTTCATAAAAAACATTATATTTTTTCCCATTACTTACGGCTTCAAGTTTAAAATATGTGGGTAATGTAACTCCAACATAATCTGCTTTATTATATTCCATTACATTCACAGTAAAGTCTTGTCCATATTTGTTATATAAGAAAGCCTTCACATTTTGTTCTGCTTCACGAGAAGCTAACTTATGATTACTACAACCTGTTATAACAAAAATAGCTACACCTATAAAAAGCGACACAATAGTTAGCTTTAGCGCATACTTCTTATTCATTATCCTTATTCCTTTATAAAAATATTTTAATAATCTATACCAGAATTCTCTAACCAAATTCTAAAATAAAAAAGGACTGTTTTATAAGTAAATTATAACATTACTTTACGGATACATATTACATATTCTCAAGTTGCTTATTTATTATATAGTGAAAATACTGACTGTAAATAAAAAATACAGATATCATTATTATAAAACTAACCATTATGATCATTTTTTTCTTCTTGTCTAGACAAACCCCATTGTCAATAATTTTTCTATTTAAAATTCCTACTGAAACAAGTGCTATGCTTAGTAATGAAACACTATACTTAATTGCATATATACTTAAACACATAGAAAATAAGTTAAGTATTATTCCTGATTTTACTGGATTTTTATAAATTATCGATTTCAAAATACACCTCCAATATTTACTCTATATCATCATGTCTAATATAAATTATAGTATATATTCTCAATAGAATATTATTTGATCCCCAAAAATTTTCTGTATAAAAATTACTATTCTGATTAATTGCAACATATTTTGTAAACATCACATTATTCAATTTTTAAAAAACATATTTTATATCAATTGCTGAATCAAATCTACAAATCAAATATAAAAAATGCCCCATTCTTCTATTCAACTAATGCGACATCTAAATCTAATGTATATTTTGTTTTTATTAATCTAAAAAACTATAACGCAATATTTCTTTGAATCACTTCTTCCACTTTTGCTTTATATTCTTCATTTATTGTAAACTTAAGACTTGAATTACTTTAAAAAAAACTACTAACTTTAAATTCGATTGTATTTGATGTTGTCCAATTATAACTCTTAATCTTAGACCACTTATAAAAATATCCCGACTTATATATTCCATTTTCTCTTATTTCTGAACTTCTTAACGATTTTATTATATTAGAGATTGAGAATTCTATCCAAAATATATTAGTAACAATATTATTAATAATACCGTTATTTCCATGTCTAACATAAAACTTTACATTTTGCCACAATAACAAGCACCAAACTATTATTAATACCAACCAAAAAATAGCTAATCCTATTCCTTTTTCTACTTTTAGAATACTTCTACCATGAATACATAATGTATATAAATCTTTTAATAATATTCCTGTTGTAAAAATAAAGAACACTATACCCAAAATTGAAAATCCATAAAACCCACTCAAGTGATTCACCTCACCATTTAAAATTAAACATTACTAATCTATTATAACATATATTGTAAATGTTTCATTATTATATATTTATTTCCTAAATATATGGTATAATTTCGTAAAAGGGTATTTAGGAGAAGAGCTATGTCAAATATTAAAGTAGTTTTTATAGTACTTTTAAATGTATTTTTTATTTCACTCGATTTAATAACAGATTACAATAAGAGCAGATATTTCATCTTCATATTTCCATTTCTTGGAGCAATCAATTATAAATATGTATTTTTAAATTCCAAATTAACTAATAACCAGAAATTCTTTGCTCAATTCTCTATTATAAGTGCTTTTATATTAGCTATTTTTTATACTTCTTATTTTATGGAATTTTAGTATTGCATATAAAAAAATCGCAAATTCAATTATTTGAACTGCTCCTCTTCAAGTAACATATTTTTTATTTGTCTATCTTAAAGGAAACATATCAACTTTTGAATAATGCGATTTTATAATTTTCTATTTATTTTTAGTGATTTATAGCTTATGAAAATGTGACAGAACTAGATTTAAAACTATTCTGCATCAAGCTTACAAACTTGGAATCTGATTAGCTTCAAATCATACTCTTTTACGTTACTATTTTTTCTTAACAGGAATCCAGATTTCGCTGTAGTAATTTTCATCTTGATTACCATTAGGATAATCAGCTATATCAGTGTACATTTCAATATTATAACCTGCTGCAATTTCATAATCCTTGCAATTAGGCAGCCATTCTGAAAAGATTTTTCTATTCATATCTTGCAACGATTTTGGCATTGCACCCTTGCAAGCAAAAACAGCCCATGTGTGTTTAGGAATAATCTTTGTGACAAAACCATTAGGTATTTCCATGGATGGATTATAATTATCTGCAATCAAATATTCAAACTCATCTGATCCCATGTTCTCATCTATGGATATTCCATACATTCCGCACACAAATTTTCCCTTCCCAGCTTCATAATGCTCTGTCCAAAACGGTGGAATTTCTGCAAATGCATTCTCATACTTAAACACCTTTGATACACCCATGACAGTAAACGAATCTTTTTCAACAATTTTGTAATCCATAATATAACCGCCTTCCAATAAAAACTTGATTTTCAGCGGAGCAAATGACTTAATCATCGCTCCATCTTTTCTAACAGCAGTAGGTGTGACACCATGAAATCGAGTAAAAGCTTTTGTGAAACTATCTGGTGATGCATATCCATATTTTAATGCAATATCAATGATTTTTTCATCAGTAGAAACGAGGTCACTGCCAGCAAGAGTAAGCCTGCGTTGTCTGATATACTCTCCAACCGTAAACCCACAAAGCATTGCAAAGCCTTTCTGGAAATAGAATGGAGACATAAATGTTTTTTCTGAAATATTTTTTATTGTTATTTCTTCAGTGATATTCTCCTCAATATAGCTGATAGCTTCACCAATTCCTTCAATCCATTTCATAATTATCCCCCTGTCTGTACATATATCTTATCTCTTTTCAAACGGTTATTCCCGACTTTTTGTGTTATGTTTTGTCCTTATAGAAATATTGTCCTTTAACCCTTTTTGCTTAGATATATACTAAGTGCCTTCATTTACGCTCTTTATATAAATCATTTTCTAAAAACATTCCCTTATTCACGAATCTCATTTGATAAATTTTACAGATATATTTTGGGTTCCTTTATAATTCTGTTTTTTATTGTTAACACTTTTGAAACCAGTAATTTCGGTTTATAAATAATTTTTCTTGCCTTTTTAGGGCACATTTTAACACAGCAAAAGCAACGTAAACATTGTTTTTCATTTATTTCTAAAGTTCCTTTGTCAATTGCACTCACAGGACATAGTTTTACACATATATTACAATGACTGCATTTGCTCATATCTGCAAAAGGAGTCTTTGTAAATAATCTGGCACTATTTTTAGGTACTATTTTTGCCATTAATGGTAACTTTCCTTGAGGAATTTTAAATGAAACATCCTCTAAACTATTTATATTTTCAATTTTTTTAATTATATTTTTTCCAAATTCTTCAGCCTTATTTAAATCATCATTGTTAGGACGATTTTGCGCAATAGGTATTTCTTCTGTGGAAAATGAATGTTCTCCTATAAATGAACCTGCTGCTACCACCTTAAAACCTGACTTTTGAGCTATAAAATCGAGCTGATTTAAGACTATTCCATCGCCAATATTTCCATAAACACTAACTAACACAACTGGGCTCCCATTCCCTTTTAAGTTTGCTAGAAAAGGATATACTATTTCAGGAATTTTTTCCTCATAAACAGGCACTCCAATTAATACTATTTCTCCATCAATTAAAGGAATGCCATCATCTCTTCTTGCTTTAGGTAATGTTAAATCAACTATCTTATCATTAACTATTCCCATTCCTTTTACGATTGAATTAATAATTTTTTTAGTTGTACCTGTTGGTGAAAAATATATTGTTGTTACTGAATTAATTAACATAATTATTCAACCCCATATTTACTTAATATGTTTATTTAATGTTACTTCTCCAGGAATACCTAAAGCGAATCTTAATTCATCAAAACTCAAATTTTCATTGAGTTCTTCAAATACTAATTTTTGAAGTGATGAAAGAACTGCAATTTCAGTGTCTAAAAGCGTACCATCAATATCAAATATAATACAATTATACATACCAACCTCCAGTATTAAAATTTATTATTCAGCATTTTACTATTACAAGTTAATCATAACATAAATTGTAAATGCCAGATTGCTCAATTTTTGAAGAACCCCTTTTAACTTGCTACGTCAAATACGAATATTATGTCTTAACGCTTATTTGTCTCGACAATAACTGGTGTACAAGTTGAAACAATATTAACGATGTGATTTAAGCACACGATCCCATAATGCGTTAAGGTTGGGTACACATCTCCACAAACTTGATGTGCAAAGGTATGTTCCTTAATAAAATCCAAATATCTTGATTTTGTATAAATCCTGAATGCATTTCCCTCAAATACCTCATAATCGTCCCATGAAGTAAATGACTCATTTGTTATTGAATAAGCGATATAAGATTCAAAATCCAGTTGTAAAGTTGGCAAATGCGCATCAATATTGATTGGATAACAGTCCGTAATAATCTTATCTACAATTACAAAATCTTCAGGTGTATCACTTACTTTGCAGCGATCAAAATACATTCTTAAACTATTTGTATAAGGTTCAGTTAATCCATAAAATTCTATGTCTTTAAGGCACATTAAACTAAAGTAATCCATGTAACCATCCCCTTTATTAATGCGTAATATGAGTTGTGTTGATTGCGATGTTGAGACCTAAAAATAGCACATAATTAAAATAAATCTATACTTAATTTTATA